>PTKQ01000001.1 GCA_002937815.1 Alphaproteobacteria bacterium MarineAlpha6_Bin2
ATTTAACCCGAATGCGAAATGCCTTCATGGCAAAGCATAAGGTTGTGAATATCCCTTCTTCCAAAATTAAGCGGGCAATGACCGAGACCTTATTGGATAAAGGATATATCCTAAACTACAAAGTAGAGGGCAGCAAAGAGTCTAATAGGAGCATAGGGACTCAAGACAACCTGAAGATTGCATTAAAGTACGACGCTGAAACCAAACAACCAGCAATTAAGAAGTTAATTCGCGTGAGTAAACCGGGTTTGCGGAAGTATGCTAACGCAGATTCTCTTCCGCGGGTACTCAATGGATTGGGTGTTGCAATTGTGTCTACTTCTAAGGGAGTTATGACGGATAAAGAAGCAAGAAAAGAGCATATTGGTGGTGAAGTACTTTGCCACATTTATTAAAACGAACAATGTCACGAATAGGAAATTTACCAATTGATATACCAGAGGGCATTGAGGTATCAATCAATGATCTAAATCTTATTATAAAAGGTAAGACTGGTGAACAAAAATTTAATTTTTCAAAAGATTTGTCTGTTTCTATTGAAAATAAGCAAATATTAGTAAAAGTAAAAACAGTTAACAAAAAAACAAAAATGATTTGGGGTACAACTAGAAGTTTGATAAACAATATTATTTTAGGAATATTAAATGAATATAAAAAAACGTTAAAATTAGTTGGTACTGGTTATAAGGCAGTATTACAAGGTACAAATTTGAAAATAAATGTCGGCTATAGCCATGATATAGATTACAATATACCTGAAGGCATTAATATTAAATGTCCAAACCCAAATACAATAGAAATTTCGGGATGTAATAAAGAACAAGTTGGTCAGGTAACAGCAGATATAAGATCATTTAGAAAACCAGAACCATATAAAGGAAGAGGAATTAAAAGAGATACAGAAATTATTCATAGGAAAGAAGGTAAGAAAAAATAAATGAAATCAACAACCAGAGATACAAAAAAAAAAAGAATTAGATTTAAAATAAAAAGAAATTCTAATAACCGTCCAAGAATGTCGGTATTTAGATCTGATAAAAATATTTATGTACAAATAATTGATGATAATATCGGCAAAACACTTATTACAGCATCTACTCTTGAAAAAAAAATTAAATCTAAAATAAAAAAGTCAACTAATAAAGATGCAGCAAGTGAGATTGGAAAAATAATTGCTGAAAAAGCGAAAACAAAAGGAATTAAAAAAGTTTTTTTTGATCGTGGACCATATCTGTATCATGGAAGAGTTAAGGCTCTTGCAGAAGCAGCAAGAAAAGCTGGATTAGAATTTTAAATATTTTTTTTATGCAATTTCAAATAAATAAATTTGGTCGAAATAATAAGGATGATGGTCTAATCGAAAAAGTTGTTAATGTTAATAGAGTTTCAAAAGTTGTCAAAGGAGGCCGCAGATTTGGAACAGCTGCTTTAGTTGTTGTTGGAAATGGTAAAGGAAAGGTTGGGTATGGGACTGGAAAAGCCAAAGAATTTCCTCAGTCAATAAAGAAAGCAACTGAAAAAGCAAAAAAAAACATGAAAAATTATCCCTTAAAAAAAAATAGAACTATTCATTATGATATCCATGGCAAACATGGAGCTGGTAATGTCATAATTAAGTCTGCTCCCCCAGGAACTGGTATAATTGCTGGTGGCCCAATGAGACCTGTGTTTGAGGCTCTAGGAATTAAAGATATTGTTGCAAAATCAATTGGAACAACTAACCCCCATAATATGATTAGAGCAACGTTTGATGCATTAAATCAACTAGATTCCTTAGATCGTATAGCTTTTCGAAGAGGAAAAAAAACAACTGATTTATATTACAAGAAAGAAAAAAATGAAAAAGAAACAATCAATAAAACAAAATAAGAATATCAAAATAATTCAGACTAAAAGCGCCATTGGAAGAAATAAGATTCAAAAAAAACATTTACTTGCATTAGGTTTGAATAAAATTGGACAAACTAAAATATTGACTTTAAGTAATTCTACTCGTGGATTAATTAAAAAAGTTAATCATTTAATAAAAATAGAGGATCAAAAATAACATGCTAAATAATTTATCAGATCTAAGAAAAAAGAATTTTACAAAGAAAAAACTTGGAAGAGGGATAGGCTCCGGTACTGGGAAAACATCCGGCAGGGGCCATAAAGGACAAAAGTCTAGATCAGGAGTTTCGCTTAAAGGATTTGAGGGTGGACAAACGCCGATTTATAGAAGACTTCCTAAAAGAGGTTTTAAAAATATTTTTAAAATTAATTTTAATATTATTAATCTTCTTAAATTGCAGAGTCTAATAGATAAAAAGATTTTAAATACTAATGAAGAAATAAATGTGAGTTTACTATTGAAAAAGAGAATTATTAAAAAGAAATTAAACGGAATAAAAATATTAGGTAATGGTGAAATTAAAAATAAAATTAAGATTCAAGCAACAAAAATTAGTAAATCAGCTTTAAAAAAAATAGAAAAAGTTGGTGGTAAAGTAGAATTAATAAAAATAAAGGAACAATTAAAAAAAACTCAAGTTAAACCAAAGAAAGAAAAGGTAGAAAATAAAGATATAAAAAAAAACACAACAAATTAATTATGTCTATATCTACTTCACAATCTAATTCGCAAGCTCAAATGGGAGCATTTAGTCGCGCAAAGGAACTACAAAAAAAATTATTATTTGTTTTATTTGCTTTAATTGTTTTTAGATTAGGAACATTTATTCCAATACCAGGAATTGATTCCAATGTATTTCAAGAGATTTTTTCTCAAAATTCCGGAGGACTATTAGGTATGTTTGATATGTTTGTAGGCGGTGCGGTGCAAAGAATGAGTATATTTGCACTTGGTGTTATGCCTTACATTTCAGCATCAATTATTATGAGTTTATTAACTGCTGTAAATCCGACACTTGAACAGTTAAAAAAAGATGGAGGAGAACAAGGTAGGCAAAAAATTAATCAATATACAAGATATGGAACTGTTTTTTTAGCAACCCTTCAAGGTTATGGCCTTGCTGTTGGTTTAGAAAATATGATGGGTTCCACTGGTTCAGCAGTAATAGATCCAGGCATTTTTTTTAGATTAACTACTGTTGTTACAATTATAGGCGGAACCTTGTTTTTATTGTGGTTAGGAGAACAAATTACGCAAAGAGGTGTGGGAAATGGTGTATCTCTTATTATTTTTGCAGGAATAGTTGCGAATTTACCAGCAGCAGTTGCTAGCACGCTTGAATTAGCAAGAACGGGAGCTTTATCACCTTTTTTTATAATAATTTTAATTCTTTTTGTTTTATTAATTTTTACTTTTATAGTTTTTATGGAACGAGCGCAAAGAAAAGTTTTTGTACAATATCCAAAAAGGCAAGTTGGTAATAAAATGTTTGGAGGTGAAGCAAGCCATATGCCTCTTAAATTAAATATGTCAGGAGTAATACCAGCTATTTTTGCATCATCAGTTTTGTTATTACCACTTACATTAAGCGGTCTATCTGGTGGTAGAGGGCCAGAGAGTTTTAATATATTAAGTAATTATCTTGCTCCTGGAAAATTATTATATTTAATTTTATATCTTAGTTTGATAATGTTCTTTTGTTTTTTTTATACCTCTATAGTATTTAACCCTAAAGAAACTGCGGATAATTTAAAGAAAAATGGTGGTTTTGTTCCAGGAATCAGACCTGGTGAAGATACTGCTAATTATTTTGATTATGTCATCACGAGAATAACTGTTGTCGGCGCTCTATATCTAGGATTAGTTTGTATTATACCTGAAATTTTAAGAGCCAAGTTTTCCGTCCCTTTTTATTTTGGTGGTACAAGTTTATTAATAGTTGTAGTAGTTATGATGGATACAATAGGACAAATTCAATCACATTTATTTGCACATCGATACGAGGATTTACTTAAGAAAACGGATTTTAAAGGCGGTTTGTAATAATGATAATTGTTTTATTAGGGCCTCCTGGTTCGGGGAAAGGAACGCAAGCAGAATTAATTTACAAAAAGTTTAATTTTTTTCATTTTTCAACAGGCAATATTTTAAGAAATGAAGTAAAAGAAAAAACAAAAATCGGACAAGAGATAGAATCAATTATTAATGCAGGAAAACTTATTAGTGATAAAATAATTATTCAAATAGTTGATAATAAAATTACTGAAAAATTAGGTCATTATAAAGGTTTTTTATTTGATGGATTTCCAAGAAATTTAGATCAAGCACAAGCTTTAGATACTTTACTTAATAAAGGTAATCAAACTTTATCCACTGTTATTCAATTATATGTTGATGAGAAAGAAGCTGTAAAGAGGATACAAAAAAGAAAGTTAGAAGAAAAAAGACAAGATGATAATGAAGATGTACTTAAATCAAGATTAAAGGTTTACTTAAATGAAACAAAACCATTATTAGATTTTTATCAAAAGGAAAATAAATTAAATAAAATCAATGGAATGCAAACTATTAATGATGTAAATAATCAGATAAATGATTTCATTTTAAGTTTAAAAAATACTTGAATTATATAAGTAAATATTTAATGTATTGACTATATTATATTCATTAGTATACTTCGTTTGATTTTTCTAATTTTAAAGGTTTTTAATTGGCACGAATTTCTGGAGTAAATTTACCTTCGAATAAAAGAGTTGAAGTGGCTCTAACATATATTCGTGGTATTGGCATTAATACCGCTAGACACATATGTAAAAATGTTGGAATCTCTGACGACAAAAGAGTTAATAATCTAACGGATCAAGAAGTTGTTAAAATAAGAGAATTTATTGAAAAAAGTTATAAAGTTGAAGGTGATCTGAGAAGTGAAGTATCATTAAATATTAAGAGATTAACAGACCTTGGAACATATAGAGGTCTAAGACATAGAAAAAAACTTCCAACTCGAGGTCAACGAACACATACTAATGCAAGAACACGTAAAGGAAAAGGGATTGCAATAGCAAATAAGAAAAAAGTTACAGCATAGATTGTATTATGGTTGATAAAAAAAAAGATAAAATAGATAATAATAAAAAGGAAAAAGAATTAAAGCCCAAGCCAAAGGCAAAAAAAATCTTTAAAAAAAAGGTGAAAAAAAACATCCCTAACGCAATAGCCCATGTTAGTGCAACATTTAATAATACTGTTATTAATATTACTGACTTAAATGGTAATACACTTGCATGGTCCTCTTCAGGAGTTAAAGGATTCAAAGGTTCTAGAAAATCTACACCATATGCAGCTCAAGTAGCTGCTAAAGATGCTGGTAAAAAAGCGCAAGATCATGGTGTAAAAAATTTAGAAGTTTTTATTAAAGGTCCTGGCGCTGGAAGAGAGTCAGCGCTTAGATCTTTACAGGCGGTTGGTTTTACAATTACGTCAATTAAAGACGTTACACCGATTCCTCATAATGGATGCAGGCCGTCAAAGCGAAGAAGAGTATAATTTTTTTTTTTAGAAAGGAAAATATAATTATGTCGAAAAATGAAATAAAAAAAGATTCTGTTGAAAAAACAAAAGAAAAAAAGAAAGTAATTCAACCACACATACAAAAAAATTGGTCCGAGCTAATTAAACCTAGAAAAATAGATGTTGTAGAAGGCGAAATACCCACACAAGGCAGTGTTGTTATAGAACCTTTGGAAAGAGGTTTTGGTTTAACTTTAGGTAATGCTTTAAGACGTATATTACTTTCTTCACTACAAGGCGCTGCAGTAACATCAGTACAAATTAATGGAATATTACATGAATTTACATCTATTCCTGGAATGACAGAAGATATAACAGACTTCATTTTGAATATTAAATCTTTAGCAGTAAGACTTGATTCTGATAAACCAAAAAAAATGACATTAGAAGCAAAAGGTCCTGGTGTAATAAAAGCATCTCAAATCGCTGCAGGTTCAGATATAGAAATTGTAAATTCAGATCTAATTTTATGTCATCTTGATAAAACAGGAAAAATAAATTTAGAAATGACAGTTGAGAACGGAAAAGGATATGTTGCAGCAGAACAGAAAAAAAAGGGAGAGGAACCCATTGGATTGCTATTTGTAGATTCACTATTTTCACCAATTAGAAAAGTTTCTTATAAAATAGAAAATTCAAGAGTAGGACAAGTCACAGATTATGATAAATTAACTCTTAACGTAGAAACAAATGGAACACTTTCATTTGATGATTCAGTAGCATTATCTGCGCGTATTCTTCAAGAACAACTACAATACTTTATTAATTTTGAAGAACCGGAAATTGAAGATAAAAAAGCTGAGGATGAAATGGAAATTAAATTTAATAAAAATCTTTTAAGGAAAGTGGAGGAATTAGAACTTTCTGTTAGATCTGCTAATTGTTTAAGAAATGATAACATTATATATATAGGTGATTTGGTTCAAAAATCAGAAAATGATATGCTAAGAACACCAAATTTTGGTAGAAAATCTTTAAATGAGATTAGAGAAATTTTAATGCAAATGGGATTAAATTTAGGTATGGATGTACCTGAGTGGCCACCTGAAAATATCGAGGAATTATCGAAATCAATAGATGAAAATTTAACACAATAAAAAGACTATGAGACACCGTATTTCAAAATATAAATTGAACCGTACCTCATCTCACAGAAAAGCAATGTTAGAGAATATGGCTCATGCATTATTTAAGCATGAACAAATAAATACAACACTAATTAAAGCAAAAAATTTAAGACCATATGCAGAGAAAATTATAACTCTTGCAAAAAAAGGTGGATTAGAATCAAAAAGAAAAACATTGTCTATCTTAAAAGATAAGAAAGTAATAGACAAAATCTTTACTAAAATCGCAAAGAGATATGAATCTCGAAACGGTGGATATATTAGAATAATTAAGAATGGTTTTCGTTATGGCGATTTAGCTCCACAAGCAATAATAGAATTAGTTGACAGAGATCTAAAAGCTAAAGGATTAGATTCTGGTCCTATTCAACAGAAAAAGACTGAACAAGAACCTGTAGCTGATGAAAAATCTGTAAATAAAATTGAACAAAAAAATGATCCAAAATTAAATCAAAAATTATCTGAAAATTCTTTAAAAGAAAATCAAGAAATTGCAAGAAAAATAGAAAAAAAAAGAGGCGATAAATAAATGGCTAGAACTTTTGAAATAAAAAGATTATTAAGTACTGCCGGTACAGGTTACTTTTACATAATAAAAAGAGGAACAAAGGGTGATAAAAAAGAAAAATTAGAAGTAAAAAAATTTGATCCAATTGCAAAGAAACATGTTTTATTCAAAGAAGTTAAGTTACCATCTCCCAAAAAACAATAAATTAAATAATTGCATTTTATCTTCTAAAAAAAATTAGTAGAATTATTTAAAATTATACTTAAGTAACGTCTTTGTTTTTTTAAATTTTCAAATGGAAGATATAATCAAAAAATTGGAAGAAAAAAGAAAGAAAGCTCAAGAAGGCGGGGGCAAAGCGCGCATAGAAGCACAACACAAAAAAGGTAAATTAACAGCCAGTGAAAGAATAGATCTGTTGCTGGATAAAGGGTCATTTGAAGAATGGGATATGTTTGTGGAACATAGATCTTCAGATTTTGGTATGGATAAAAACAAAATACCTGGCGATGGTGTCATTACCGGACATGGAACTATCAATGGAAGATTGGTTTTTGTTTTCAGTCAGGATTTTACTGTTTTTGGTGGATCCTTATCTGAGGCTCACGCAGATAAGATTGTCAAAATTATGGATAAAGCACTTAAAGTTGGAGCGCCAGTTATTGGTTTAAATGATTCAGGCGGAGCAAGAATACAAGAAGGCGTTGATTCATTGGCAGCATATGCAAAAGTTTTTGAGAAAAATGTTTTGGCTTCTGGAGTTATTCCACAGATATCTGTAATTATGGGGCCATGCGCTGGAGGGGCTGTTTATTCACCGGCTATGACAGATTTTATTTTTATGGTAAACAAAACTTCATATATGTTTGTGACAGGACCAGATGTTGTAAAAACTGTTACACATGAGGATGTTACATATGAAGAATTAGGAGGAGCATCAACACATACAACAAAATCGAGTGTTGCTGACGGAGCCTTTAAAAATGATATTATAGCTCTTAAAGAAATTAGAAGATTATTTGATTTTTTTCCTTTATCATTTAGGGAAAAACCTCCAAAAAAAAAGACCAAAGACAACCCCGATAGAATTGAAAAGTCTCTTAATACATTGGTTCCAAAAAATCCTAATAAACCTTATGATATGAAAGAATTAATATACAAAATAATTGATGACGGAGACTTTTTTGAAATCCAAGAAAATTATGCAAAAAATATACTTATAGGCTTTGCAAGAATGGATGGATATCCGGTAGGTATAGTTGCTAATCAACCATTAGTTTTAGCAGGATGTTTAGATATTGACTCTTCTAGAAAAGCTGCAAGGTTTGTAAGATTTTGTGACTGTTTTAATATCCCAATAATTACTTTTGTTGATGTTCCAGGATTTTTACCAGGCACCAAACAAGAATATGGAGGAATTATTAAGCACGGTTCAAAATTATTGTTTGCATATACAGAAGCAACTGTTCCTAAAATTACAATTATCATACGCAAAGCATATGGAGGAGCATATGACGTGATGAGTTCAAAACATCTACGAGGTGATGTAAATTATGCTTGGCCAAATGCAGAAATTGCAGTAATGGGTCCCAAGGGAGCTGTTGAAATAATTTTTCGTGACGATATGAAAGATAAAAAGAAAATTGAAGAAAGAACTGAAGAATATAGAAAAAAGTTTGCAAATCCTTTTATTGCAGCATCCAGAGGTTTTATCGATGATATAATAAGACCTGCAGGAACAAGACCTAGACTTTGTAAAGCGTTAAAAATGTTAAAAAATAAGTTTTTGAAGAATCCTCCCAAGAAACACAACAACATTCCTCTTTAAGAAAAATGTTTAAAAAAATTCTCATTGCAAATAGAGGAGAAATTGCATGCAGAGTAATAAAAACTGCAAAGAAAATGGGAATTAAAACTGTAGCAGTTTATTCTGAAGCTGATGAATATTCTAAACATGTTATTGAAGCCGATGAATCTGTTTTTATTGGAAATGCTGTAGCATCAGAAAGCTATCTCTCAATTGATAAAATAATTAATGCCGCAAAAAAAACCAAAACAGATGCGATTCATCCTGGTTATGGTTTTTTATCTGAAAACTTTAAATTTGTAAAAAAGTTAGATAAAACAAAAATAAAATTTATAGGCCCAAATATTAAAGCTATTAAAATAATGGGTGATAAAATTCAATCTAAAAATTTAGCAAGAAAGGCAAAAGTGAACACTATTCCAGGTTTTAACGATGTTATTAAAAATCATGAATATGCTACTAAGATTTCAAAAGATATAGGTTTTCCCTTAATGATAAAAGCATCTGCCGGTGGCGGAGGTAAAGGAATGAGGATTGTAAGAAGCGAGAAAGAAATAAAGGATGCATTTCAATTAGCTTCTAGTGAGGCAAAATTAAGTTTCGGAGATGGCAGAGTGTTTATTGAAAAATATATTGAAAGACCAAGGCATGTAGAAATTCAAATCTTGTCAGATAAATATAAAAATGTAATTCATTTGGGTGAAAGAGAGTGTTCCATACAAAGAAGACATCAAAAAATAATTGAGGAAGCTCCTAGTCCTGTTATTACAAAAAAATTGAGAAATAAAATGGGCAATCAAGCAATAGCATTGGCAAAGGAAGTTGGATATGAATCTGCTGGTACGGTTGAATTTATCGTGGATCAAAGTAATAATTTTTATTTTCTAGAAATGAATACACGTTTGCAAGTTGAACATCCTATAACTGAGGAAATTACGGGCATTGATTTAGTTGAACAAATGATAAAAATAGCAGTAGGTCATAAATTAGAGTTTGAACAAAAGGATATTAAGATTAAAGGATGGTCGATGGAAGCAAGAATATATTCGGAAGATCCAATAAGAAATTTTTTACCATCAGTTGGTAGGATTAAAAAGTATATTCCACCACAAACAGATAAAAACTTGCGGCTAGATTCAGGGATTATAGAAGGATCAAATGTGGGAATAAATTATGATCCAATGCTAGCAAAATTAATTGTTAAAGGAAAAAATAGAAAAGAGTGTATTAAAAAAATTGTCAAAGCTTTGAATTCTTATTATTTAAGGGGAGTAAATAATAATATCAAATTTTTAATTTCCATTTTTAATTCAAAGAATTTCAAAAGAGGCGATATTCATACTGAACTTTTAGATCAAGAATACAAAGATGGTTATAATTATCCGAAAGCAAAAAAAGAAATAATCAACAATATATTAATTCCAGTTGCATCACATCTTGGCTTTATTCTTTTAAAAAAAGAAAACACTCAAATTATAGAAAGTAAAAAAACACCTATTTTTATTCTGAATTTAGATAAAAAAAAATATAAAGTTAAGATAAACCAAAATAAAAACTCAAGTAAAATTAGTTATATGAATAAAAATTATTTTATAAAAAGTTCATGGAAACCTTTTGATGATTTAATTTACATAAAAATAAATGAAAAAGATTATTTATTACAGTTTGATAAATTAACAGATAATTTTCGCCTTACTTATTTAGATTATTCCGTGGATTGTAATCTTTTAGATAAATTTACTTCTAAATTTGATAAATATATGCTCGAGGAAGAAGATGTCGACTTATCAAAATATTTATTAGCTCCAATGCCCGGGATGATCGTTTCTGTAAATGTTAAGGAGGGGCAAAAAATTAAATCTGGTGAAAACATATTAATTTTAGAAGCAATGAAAATGGAGAATATGATTATTGCTGACAAAGATAAAAAAATTAAAAAAATTAATGTTAAACCAGGCGATGCTGTCGAAGTGGATCAAAAATTAATCGAATTTGATGATTAAAAAAAAAATTGGCTATTAAAAAAGTTCATATTTTTATTTCAGGTAGAGTTCAAGGGGTTTCTTATCGTTGGTGGTTTCAAATTGAAGCAACTAAAAAAAAATTAACTGGATGGATTAGAAACAGAACCAGCAACAGAGTTGAGGCTGAAATAATAGGTGAAGAAGCCCAAATTAATGAAATGATTGAGACTTGCAAAGATGGACCCACGCTAGCAAATGTTGAAGATGTTTTAGTCAAGCCTATTAATAAATTAAGTGAAGTTAATGAAAATATAAAGGGTATCAAAATCCTAGAAACGATTTAAATATTCAAAACTTGTCAAATTTCGTATAATTTTTTTAATTAATATCGCGGTCGTGGCGGAATTGGTAGACGCGCAGCGTTGAGGGCGCTGTAGGAGTAATCCTGTGGAAGTTCAAGTCTTCTCGACCGCACCATTTTTATTTATTGAAATTTCTAGAAATAAAACAATATTTTAGAACAAATTTATATTAAAAATTATGTTTAATTCTATAAAAAAAATATTTGCTCAAAGAACTGATTATAAGAAATTAAAAAAAGAAATTTCTCCAGTTCCATCTAAATTTATTAAAGATTTAATTGATTCAATTAATTTAGGATTAATTGATAGAACTGATAGTTTTTTAGCTGATCTTAGTTCAGGTGAAATAGCTAATATTATTGAACAATTAGATTCTAGTGATAGAAAAAAATTAATTTTTTTTCTGGGTTCTAAGATTGGTCCTGAAATCATTTTAGAATTAGATAAGGATATAAGAAATGAAATTATTAGCATTGTTGGGGAACATACTTTTTTAGATATAGTATCAAAATTAAACACTGATGACTTAATTGTTATTTTAGAAGATTTAGATGTAGATAAAAGGGGACAATATTTAAAATTATTACCAAAAAAGAGTCAAAGAGAACTAGTTAAGAAAGGTTTAAAGTTTCCTGAAGATACTGCTGGTCGTATAATGGCAACTGACATTGTTTCTGTCTCTGCTTCTTGGACAATTGGAAAAACACTTAAATACCTAAGACAAAAAAAAGAAATACTACCCGAGAACATTTATGAAGTATACATCTTAGATAGCAAAAGAAGGCCAATTGGTACTTTAAATTTAAATACAATTGTTCGTTCAACCAGTGCAACAGTGGTTAAAAATATAATGAACACGCAATTTAAAACAATACCTATAGATACAGACCAAGAAGAAATAGCATTAGGTTTTAAACAAAGCAATCTTATAGCTGCACCTGTTGTAGACAAATTTGGAAAAATTGTTGGGCAGATTACATCTGAGGATGTTATTGATATTATTGAGGAAGAAACTGAAGAAGATTTATTACGTTTAAGCGGAGTTCAAAGTGATGATACGTATAGCGCGGTTTTAAAAACAATACAATCTCGATTTGGTTGGTTGTTAATCAATTTATTTACCGCTATAGCTGCTTCGTTTGTTATTGGAATTTTTGAATCATCATTAAGACAACTTGTTGCACTTGCAATTCTAATGCCTATTGTTGCATCAATGGGAGGAAATGCTGGTACTCAAACATTAACTGTAGCTGTACGAGCACTGGCATTGCGTGAAGTAACAAGAGCTAACGCGTTAAGAGTTATTGGAAAAGAATTTGCAGTTGGTACAATTAACGGCATTATTTTTGCAGTAATTATCGGTTCCGTAGCAGCATATTGGTTTCAAATGCCTTTACTCGGAATTATTATAGGTGCTGCAATGATAATAAATTTAATGGTTGCATGTTTGTCAGGTATTTTGATACCGCTTATTCTTGATAAAACAGGAATTGATCCTGCCATAGCTTCAACAGTTGTATTAACAACAATTACGGATATCTTTGGTTTTTTTGTTTTTTTAGGGTTAGGTTCAATTTATTTACTATAAATAAAATTCTTGCAAATCAAAAAATTAAATATTACCTTATTACCGATTTGATGCAGCTTATGAGTTTTCCAGCTAAAGCACTAAGACCACCTGCATTGTACGGTGGTTTTTTTATATATGAAATAATGTATTTATGGTAATTAGTAGTAATTTAGGTTATCCAAGAATAGGTCCGAATAGAGAATTAAAATGGTCACTTGAATCTTTTTGGAAAAAAGAAATTAACGAAACAAAGTTATTAGAAGATATATCAAGAATAAAAAAAGATAATTGGATCATACAAAAAAAATCCGGTATTCAACATGTTCCCTCTAATGATTTTTCTTTATATGATCACGTTCTTGATACCTGCTTAGTGGTTAATGCAATACCAGATAGATATAAAAGATTAAAAAACAAAAAAAATTTTTTGAATCTTTATTTTGCAATGGCAAGAGGTTTTCAAAGCGGAAGCATTGATATTAAAGCAATGGAAATGACTAAATGGTTTGACACTAACTATCATTATATTGTTCCGGAGTTTAAAAATAATCAAAAATTTAAACTGGCTTCAACAAAAATCATTGATGAATTTTTAGAAGCAAAAAGTTTTGGTATTTTAACAAGACCAGTTATTCTTGGCCCTTTATCCTTTTTATATTTAGGCAAGTCTATATCCAATAAATTTAATAAATTTAATTTACTTAGTAAAATTATTCCAATTTATAAAGAAATTTTTACGAAATTAAAGAAATATGGAGCTGAATGGATACAAGTTGATGAACCTATTTTGTCTTTAGATTTAGATAAAAGTTTCAAGAATAAGTTTATTAGTACATATGACAAACTTGTTAAACAGTCGCCTAAAATTCTTTTAACTTCTTATTTTGCAAATGTTTATCCAAATTATGATGTATTACGAAAAGTAAACGTTTCTGGTATACACTTTGATTTAATTAATTTGGAAACAAAATATTTGACTAAAATTTTAGCAAATTTTCCAAAAAATAAATTTTTTTCAGCTGGCATAATTAATGGTAGAAATATTTGGAAAAATAATTTATCCAAATCAATTGAAATAATAAAACAAATAAGAAGAAAAATTAATTTCGAAAGAATAATGATTGCTCCTTCATGTTCACTTTTACATAGCCCTATTGACTTAAATAAAGAAGATAAAATTGATTTAAATATTAAAAGTTGGTTATCTTTTGCAAATCAAAAATTAGATGAAATAGCGTTTTTAAAAAAATATTTTAATTCAAATTTATTACAAAATAGTAAATTTCTTTCACAGAATGTAAAAGCCAATAAACAAAGAAGGAATTCTAAACTTATACATAATCAGAAAGTTAAAAATAAAATTAAATCAATCTCATCTCGTCTTTTAAATAGAAAAAATAAATATGCAAATAGGCAAGAAATACAAAGTAAACTTAATTTACCTTTATTTCCCACAACAACAATTGGCTCATTTCCACAAACAAAAAGTGTAAGAAAAGCTAGATTAAAATTTAAAAGAAAAGAAATTAGTAAAAATACTTACGAAAAATTTCTTAAAAGTGAAACCAAAAAAGCTATTAAATTCCAAGAAAAAATTGGAATGGATGTTTTAGTTCATGGAGAATTTGAAAGAAACGATATGGTTGAGTATTTTGGCGAACAATTACATGGATTTATTTTTACAAAATTTGGTTGGGTACAAAGTTATGGTTCAAGATGCGTAAAACCTCCAATTATTTACGGAGATATAAATAGAAATACACCGATGACAATTAAATGGTCAAAATATGCCCAATCTTTAACAAAAAAAATAGTAAAAGGCATGTTAACTGGTCCTGTTACTATTTTACAATGGTCTTTTGTTAGAGATGACCAATCTAGAGAATTAACTTGTAAACAAATAGCCCTAGCACTCCGCGAAGAAGTTTTAGATTTAGAGAAGATGGGTTTGAAAATTATACAAATTGATGAACCCGCATTGAGAGAAGGACTGCCGTTGAGAAAATCTGATTGGAATTCTTATTTAAATTGGGCAATCGATTCATTTAAAATTGCCTCATCTTCTGTTAAAGATGAAACTCAAATCCATACTCATATGTGTTATGGTGAGTTTGATGATATTCTAGATTCAATAGAAAAATTAGATGCAGATGTTATTTCTATAGAAACTTCGAGATCTAATATGGAGTTATTGGATTCATTCAAAATCTACAAATATCCTAATTCAATTGGACCTGGAGTATATGACATTCACTCACCAAGAGTCCCAACAATCAATGAAATGAAAGATTTATTAAATAAAGCACAAAAATATATAGATAAGGAAAAACTATGGGTAAATCCTGATTGTGGTTTAAAAACAAGAGGGTGGCCAGAAGTTAAACAATCATTAAAGTCGATGGTCTTAGTTGCAAAGTCTTTACGTTAACTACTATATATAGTACATTATTTTTACTTGCTTAATCTATATAGTATGATATAGTATTGCATAATCTATATCTAGTAGATTTATGTGGACAGAACAGCAAATAGATGTATTAAAAAAAATGTGGACAAGAGGTGACTCTGCAAGACTCATTTCCTTACAATTGGGTACTACCAGAAATGCTGTCATTGGTAAAGCAAATCGCTTAAGATTACCTTTGCATCCCAGTAGGTCAGATGATGTAAACTATTTAGAAAATAATGATTTTAAGACGGATATTACCTATGAACCAAAGTTATGTTCTGAAGATAATTGCAAAATGACGGCTCAGCCAGGTAGAGACTATTGTGCGTACCATTGTAGGCAAATTATTGAAGAACAAAAAAAGATTAAAGAAGCCAGTTAAATTTAATCACCCTATCTTGAAATTAAGTTTTTATTTTCTTACATATTCCATTGCTAGATGCCATTAGGGTCTAGTTATTAATAACCTTGCTATAATAGGAGGATATTATGATAGCAAAATCTTTAATGGATTTTGATCCATTTCGTTCACTTACTGTCGGTTTTGATAATATGTTCGATGCTTTAGATACTATCGATACTGACGTTGAAAACTACCCACCATATAATATAGAAAAAAAAGGTGAATATTATTATATAGTTGAAGTGGCTGTTGCCGGTTTCAATAAAAAAGATATTGAAATCGAGTACGGTAATAATGCTTTAACAATAACTGGTTCTAAAGAAAGCAAAGATAACGATAATGCTGAAGTAGTTCACCAAGGTATTGCGACTCGCTCTTTCAAAAGAACTTTTAGTCTTGCTGACGATGTGATTGTTAAATCAGCTAATCTTTCTGACGGATTGTTAACAATTGATTTAGAAAAAATTGTTCCTGAAGAAAAAAAGACTCGCAAAATAGAAATTACTGAACGAAAACCCAACTTAAAAAAAGTTGAAGTTTTAAAATCTAAAAACGTTGCATAAATAGAAAAAGCTGAGTACATTTTTACTCAGCTTTTTTTTTATAAAATGTTAATAGAAAAAAATAAATCAACTTTAATAATTATTGATGTTCAAGAAAAATTGGTTTCCGTGATGCCTAAACCTCATACTTTTATCGATAACATAATTAAATTACAAAAAGCCGCAAAAGTTTTAGGTATAAAGACTGTAGCCACAGAACAATATCCTGAGGGCTTAGGGAAAACTATAGAAAAAATAATGGAGAACTTTGTAAAAAAAAAGTACCCTTTAGAATATGGAGATAATCGTCTTTTTCCAAAAACAGAATTTTCCAGCACAAAATATGTTTTTAATGAAATTC
>PTKQ01000010.1 GCA_002937815.1 Alphaproteobacteria bacterium MarineAlpha6_Bin2
TTTAAACTCCATTTTCTGTTTTCTTTTTTTCCTTTTATTGAAGTTTCTTTCCATAGGTTTAAGATATTTTTTGGAATAAAAAAAGGAGGGTAATTCCATTTTAATTTTTTTCTAGTTTTCTCAACTTCCTCAGGTCCCAAGGCGGCGCCATGACTAGAATTTTTACCTTGTTTGTTAGGTGATCCAAAACCAATAATAGTTTTACATGCTATGAAACTTGGTTTCGTTGACACTTTGGCTTTTTTTATTGAATTATAAATTTGAGTATAGTTATGACCATTAATTCTTTTGACATTCCAGTTACATGACTTAAATCGCTTTAAATGATTTTCTGATGTAGATAAATTTGTTGGGCCGTCAATCGACACACTATTGTCGTCAAATAAAACTATTAGTTTATTTAAGTTCAAATGTCCTGCTAATGAAATTGATTCATGGCTAATACCTTCCATTAAGCATCCGTCTCCGACTATAACATAAGTAAGATGGTTAACTAATTCTTTTCCAAATTTCGATGATAAATGTTTTTCTGCTATAGCCATACCAACGGCATTAGCAAAACCTTGTCCTAGTGGTCCAGTCGTTGCTTCCACTCCTTCAGTTAAATTATATTCAGGGTGTCCAGGTGTTTTACTATTTAATTGTCTAAATTTTTTAATATCATTAATATTTATTCCTTTATATCCAGTTAAATACAAAAGAGAGTATAAAAGCATTGAACCATGACCAGCTGACAGTATAAATCTGTCTCTATCTGGCCACTGTGGATTATCAGAATTAAATTTTAAAAAATATTTAAAAAGTATAGTTGCTACATCAGACATGCCCATGGGCATTCCTGGATGTCCCGAATTAGCTTTTTCAACAGCATCCACTGATAAAAATCTGATAGCATTAGACATTTGATTTAAATTTTTGGTATTTAATTTGTTTGTGGCTTTCACAGTTTGATATTTTAGATCCTAGAAATTAATTTTTGCTATCAATTATAGAATAAAAAAATATACTTTAAATATAAGAATATTTTTAATAAATTTTACTTAAATTATGGCAAATCTTAGAATAAATATTAATAATAGATTCTATGATATTACCTGTGATAAAAATAATGAAAAATACGTTTTGGAATTATCAAAACAATATGATGCTAAAGTGCGAGAACAATCTTTAAAAGTAAAAAATGTTGATCATTCAAGATTATTAGTTTTAACAGGTATTATATTATGTGAAGAATTAGATAAGATCCTAAAAAAAGATTCAAAAATTGATAATCCGTATGGTAAAAATTATAAAGAACAAGTTACAGGCATTAAAGAAAAATATATACAAAGGATAAATCATATAAAAGATAAAATTGATAGTTTGATTAATCGCATACAATCACATAACAAATGAAAATTCTTTTCTTTGGGGATATTTTTGGGAGATCAGGAAGAGATACTTTAATAAAAAAACTTCCTTATTTTAAAAAAAAATTAAATCCAGATTTTATTTTAGTTAATGGAGAGAATGCATCTCATGGGAGAGGTATATCTCAAATTATATGTAAAGATTTGTTTGATTCTGGAATAGATATTATTACAGGAGGGAATCACATTTTTGATAATAAAGATGTTTTTAATTTTATAAATGATGAGATTAGACTTCTAAGACCTATTAATTATCCTATCGATACACCTGGAAATGGATTTGGAGTTTATGAAAAAAATCAAAAAAAATTATTAGTAATAAATGTAATGGGTAGGATTTTTATGAACCCACTTGATGATCCATTTGAAAGCGTAAAAAAAATATTAAATAATCATTTGTTAGGCAAAGATATCACTGCATCAATAATAGATATGCATGCCGAAGCAACAAGCGAAAAAATGGCTATAGGACATGAGTTTGATGGTAAAGTAAGTTTGGTTGTAGGTACTCATACTCATATTCCAACAGCAGATGCTCATATATTAAATAATGGAACAGCATATATTTCAGATCTTGGAATGTGTGGTGATTATGACTCAATTATAGGCTTGGACAAAAACAAATCTCTTGAGAAATTTAAAAAGAAAATACCTATAAGCGGCATATCTCCCGCATCGGGAGAAGCCAGCATATCTGGAGTTTTTGTTGAGACAAATGATGAATCTGGTCTTGCAATGTCCATAAAATTAATAATTGTTGGTGGCAAATTGCAAAGTACTTGGTCTTAAAATATTTTTTTATTATATTTTAGTTATGGCTGGTCATTCAAAATTTAAAAACATAATGTTTCGCAAGGGTGCTCAAGATAAGAAAAGAGCAAAAACTTTTGGAAAACTTGGAAGAGAAATTCAAATAGCCTCAAAACTTGGGGGAACAGATCTAAATTTAAATCACAGATTGAGGACCGCTATTGATAGTGCAAAAGCTGCTAATATGCCAAAAGATAATATTGATAGAGCTATAAAAAGAAGTTTTGATAATGAATTAAATAATTTAGAAGAAATTAAGTATGAAGGTTTTGGACCAGGGGGGACATTATTTATCATAGATACCATGACAGATAACAAAAATAGAACTGTATCAGAATTAAGACAAATTTTTTCAAAAAATGGAGGCTCTATTGCAGATAGTGGTAATGTATCTCATACATTTAAAAGAAAAGGGGAACTTGTTTATAAAATAGAAAAAAGTTTTGAATCTAAAATTTTTGATTTAGCAGTAGAGTTTGGTGCAGATGATATTATAACTGACAATGAAAATTGCATAATATATTGTGAACCTGAAAAAATAAATAATATAAAAGAGAAAGTTTCTACATTGTCAATTGAACCCACATCAATTTCTTTAACTTGGATCTCATCAAATAAAATTAATATAAATAATAAAGAAGACGAAAAAAAATTTTTTAATTTAATTAACGAATTAGAAGATAACGAAGATGTTCAAAATGTTTCTTCAAATTATGGTATTTCATAAGAAGTTTTTGATACAATAGACTTACAAAAAGAGTAAAAAAATATGGCTGATAAAACATGGAAAGCAAGGGAAAGACAAGTGGCAGGCTATTTTAATACTAATAGGACCCCATTAAGCGGAGGTTCTTCAAGGCACACAAGGTCTGATTCTTTACACAATGAATTATTTATTGAATGTAAATTAAGAAAAAAACATTCAGTTATATCATTATGGGATGAAACTAATGAAATGGCTAAGAAAGAATCCAAAATACCAGTTATTTCGTTATGCGAATCTGGCAGGCCCGGTTTCTGGGTTATGGTTCATAGCGATGATTTAGAAAAAGTAGCAGAAACAATAAAAAAAAAATAATCTGATAATCTTATAAAGAAATAATTCTTTAGTTTTCTACGTTATAATTTTACAATGCAATTTATAAAAAATTTTATTAAAAAAACACAATGGAAACTCAAGCTGTAGATACAGTTAATGTGATTCAAAATGGAGCATTTGATTTATCTATCATGTCTCTATTTTTTAGAGCTGACCCAGTAGTTAAATTAGTGATACTTGGTTTATTTCTATCATCGGTTTGGAGTTGGGCAATTATTATTAATAAAATTAAAATTATAAAAAAACTTAATATTGTTACAAAAAAGTTTGAAGAAATTTTTTGGTCATCAAATTCGTTAGAAGATTTGTATACAAAGACAGAAAGCAAAAATGATCATGCAATGATTTCAACATTTAATAAAGCAATGATTGAGTGGTTAAGAATAAGAGGAACCAAGTTAAAAGACCAAATGGAATCTAGATTAAACAATACATTGAATTCCTCAATAAATAATGAAATGACAAAATTAGAAAAAAATATGATTTTCTTAGCTTCACTTGGTTCCTCAGCTCCTTTTGTTGGTTTGTTTGGAACTGTTTGGGGTATTATGAATAGCTTTCAGGCAATAGGAATAACAAAAAATACTAGTTTGGCTGTAGTTGCTCCTGGAATAGCAGAAGCATTATTTGCGACAGCTCTCGGGTTAATTGCTGCTATACCAGCAGTTATAGCTTATAATAAGATATCAAGTGTTTTAGATAATTATTCAGTTCGCTTAGAAACCTTTGCACAAGAGTTTGTAGGACGTGTAACAAGAAAATAAAAAAAATGATAGGAAGACTCCACGCAAGAAATAGTTCAAAATTTGCAAGAATTATAAAAAGAAATAAAACAATAAGTCAAATTAACGTAACACCAATGGTCGATGTTATGCTTGTTTTATTAGTCATTTTTATGATAACAGCTCCACTTTTAACTGTAGGAGTGCCAATTAATCTTCCAAAAACGAAAGCACAAGCATTACCTGAAGACCAAGCTCCATTGGCTATCACTATTAATAAAGATGAAAAAGTTTTTTTACAAGAAACTGAGATTGATTTAGAAAATTTAATACCAAGACTCATTGCCATTTCTGAAAATAAAAGTGATACAAAAATTTTCATTCGTGCAGATAAAGTTTTATCATATGGTAAAGTTATTGAAATTATGGGAATGATCAACTCTGCTGGATTTACTAAAATGGCATTGGTTACAGATTTTCCAAAACCAAAATCAAAGCCAAAATTGAAAAAAAAATAAATGAATATTAATCATTTAGTTTTTAACCCTTTAAAAAATGAAATATTAAATAAAAAAAATTATTTAATACAATCATTTATACTTCATTTATGTGTTATTTTTTTAATATATTATGGTGTTCCGAATCTTTTCAAATATAGAACAGAATTTTTACCGCCACTACCCGTTGAGATAATAAATATCTCTCATAAAACTGCTGCACCAAAAGTTAATTTTAAAAAAAATAAGGATGAAGAAACAAAAAAAAATAATTATGAAGCAACAGAAGATAAAACTAAATATAATACACAAGACAAAAGTATAGATGACGATCCAGATGCGGTTGCATTAAATAAAACTCAATTAAAAAAAAAAAAAACTGTAGTTAAAGTAAACAAAATAAAAAAAAAACCTAACCAACTTCAAAGTGTTTTGAAATCTATTGAACAAATGAAGCAAGATTTAAGAAATAAAAAGGAATCAAAAAAAGAAAAAGTTGTTCAAAAAGATGAAAAATTAACTCCTGACAAGCTTGGTATGACACTTACTATAAGTGAAATAGATGCAATGAGGAAGCATTTTGAAAAATGTTGGAACATTCCTTCAGGAGCACGAGAGGCTGGAAATTTAGCAACTGAAATTAAAGTTAGATTTGATAAAGAAGGAAATGTAATAAATGCTAGAATATTAGATATAAATAGAATAAGACGAGATACTTATTTCAGAACAGCTGCTGAAAGTGCTTTAAGGGCCGTACTTAATCCTAGATGTAAAAATGCTCCTTTACCAATTGATAAATATGATAAATGGAAAAATATTACTTTAAATTTTGACCCAAAAAGTGTTATTGGTTATTAATAATTATGTTTTATAAACTAAAAAGAATATTAATAATTTTTGTATTTCTTTCATTTGTTTCACAAACAAAAGCTGAATTAAAAATTGATATTACATCTGGTTACTCCGAGCCTACACCGATTGGAATTAGCGAATTTATAAGCACTTCACCTGAGGAGAAAATGGTATCAAAGCAAGTATCTAATTTAATAAAAGATGATTTAGAAAGATCGGGTCTTTTTAGAGTAATTGATCCAAAAGCTTATATACAAAAAATATCAACTATTAATATTCAACCTAGATTTTCGGATTGGAAAATTATTAATGCTCAAGCTTTAATAGTTGGGCAATCAAACATACAAAGCAATGGTGATATTAGAATAGAATTTAGATTATGGGATGTTTTTGCTGAACAACAAATGGCAGGTTGGGCATTTAATACAACTAGAAGCAATTGGAGGCAGATATCTCATAGGATAGCAGATAAAATTTATGAGAGATTAACAGGGGAAATCGGGTATTTTGATACAAGAATTGCATATGTTGCAGAGAGTGGCCCACCAAAACAAAGAATTAAAAGGTTAGCTATTATGGACCAAGATGGAGCAAATCATCGTTTTTTAACAAATGGAAAAAATTTAGTTTTAACACCTCGTTTTTCACCTTCACAACAAGAATTAACCTATTTGTCTTTCATTAACAGAATACCAAGAGTCTATCTTTTAGATATTGAAACAGGAAGACAAGAAATTGTTGGAGATTTTCCAGGCATGACTTTTGCTCCCCGATTTTCACCATTAGGTGATGAAGTAATTATGACATTGGCTGATAAGGGCAATTCCGACATTTATACCCTAAATCTTAAAACAAATATTTCTAAACAACTAACAAAATATCCAGGAATAGACACATCTCCATCATATTCTCCTAATAGTAAACAAATAGTCTTTAATTCCGATAGAGGAGGTTCTCCGCAATTATATGTTATGAGTAGTAATGGAAAAAACATTAAAAGAATTAGTTTTGGGAAAGGAAACTATTCTACACCAGTTTGGTCGCCAAGAGGGGACTATATTGCATTTACAAAGTTTCATAAGGGCACTTTTTATGTAGGCGTTATGACGGCTAAAGGAAAAGGTGAGCGAGTAATAGCTAAAGGTTTTTTAGTTGAAGGTCCAACATGGACCCCAAATGGTAGAATGATTGCATATACAAAAAAAGACTATCCAAAAGAAAAAAAAGAAGGGAAAACTAAGATTTATCTTATTGATCTTACAGGTTTTAATGATCGACAAATAAACACTCCTTTAGAAGCCTCTGATCCAGCATGGTCGCCGCTACTTCAATAAAAAAAAAACTTGTATAAACAGATCTTATTGATAGTATTATTTTTTATAGTATTAATATATGTGTTTTGTAGTATTAATATATGTGTATTGAATAATTTAAATAATTATTGTTTAAAAAAATGAACTATAAAGTTATTCTTCCAGCCATAGCAGCATTACTTCTAGCTAGTTGTACACAAAAATCTGGTCTAGAAGATGTTACAACAGGGCTATATGAAAGAGGTGGTACGACATGTCTGGATCCAGCCTGCGAAGTTCCAGCAAAAATATATTTTGATTATAATGAATACAACATAGATTCTATGGATGAAAGTACTTTAAATTTACAAGCAACTTGGTTAGATGAAAATCCATCTAAGTATATTCTAATTGAAGGACATTGTGATGAAAGAGGAACAAGAGAATATAATTTGGCATTAGGAGAAAGAAGATCAGATGCTACAAGAAATTATTTGACTTCAATGGGAATTTCACCAGATAGAATTAGCACTGTTACATTTGGAAAAGAAAGACCGGACGTTGAAGGATCTTATGAAGATGCATGGCACTTGAACAGAAGATCTGTTACAACTATGGACGTAGACAGAAACTAATATATTTTTTTTATTTTCTTTAAATTTTATAGTAATCTAGTTTAATAATTATTAATTAAGCATTTTTTATCTAAATGTTTTTTAATAATATTTACTAATGTTTTGTAAAAAAAATAATATACTTATATTTTCTTTCCTTTTATTATTTTTTGTTATTTCCTCTGCTGAATCTATAGATGAGTTTAATTATAATTTGTTAAATGAAAGATTAAACCGTATCGAAGTAGAATTATCTGATTTACAAAAATCTATATATTCCCCCAGAAAACATAATTTAGAGATAAATGAAAATAAGAAAGGTTTTGTTTCATCAAGACATGAAATACGTATTAACAAATTAGAAAATGATTTTAGAAAGATAACCGGACAATTTGAGGAAATTTTTTTTAGAATAGAACAATTACAAGGAAAATTCGATAAACTCAGTTCAGATATAAACTTTAGATTATCTAACACCAATAATTCTAAAACTGAATCACAAAATATGGCCAATGATACATATGCATATCCTAATAATAGATCACAAGTAAATGACTCTGGTGGTGATACTGAAATTTTAGGAACTTTAAAAAGTAAAAAAAATGAGTCCTTTGATATTGCAAATAATTTCGAAACTCCTGAAAGTTTCTATGATTATGCAAAAACATCTTTAATGAATCTAGAATACAAAGAAGCCGAAATTGCATTTAAAGATTTTGTAAAGAAATATCCAAAAAATGAATTAACACCCGAAGCGCAATATTGGATTGGTGAGTCTCTTTTTGTTAGAGAAAAATATAACGAAGCTATCCTTATGTATGGTGAAGTTATTAAAAAGTATAAAAAAAGCAAGAAGGCACCAGATAGTTTGTTACAAATAGGGATTTCTTTTGCAAATTTAAATAAAAAAGAAGCAGCCTGTGATGCTTTAAGAAAAGTTAAAAAAAATTATCCAAACTCTGGTCAATTTGTTTTAAAAAGAGCAAAATACAAAATTCAAGAACTTGAGTGTTAAATAAATTAAAATTAAAAAAGTTAAAATGATTGAGAAATCTTTTTTTAAATTAATGGATTTGATGGGTCCTTTTGAGAATAAACCACATATTGCAGTCGGGGTTTCAGGAGGGTCTGATAGTATGTGTTTATGTTTATTATGTAATAAATGGATTCAAAAAAATGGTGGCAGATTGACAGCTCTTATTTTAGACCATGGGTTACAAAAAAATCAAAAAAAAAAATATCAACAAATTCAGAACTACCTTAATAAAAAAAAAATTACTAATTATTATTTTAAATGGAATTCGGTTAACAATTCTAGCGGTTTTCAAAAAAAAGCTAGAGATTATAGATATAAAATACTTGAAAAGTGGTGTTTTAAAAAAAATATTTTTCATTTATTTATGGGACATCATTTTGATGACCAAAAAGAAACTCTTTTTATTCGTTTAAATTCAAATAGCAATGTATATGGTTTATCATGTATGTCTACAATCACTTTTAAAAAAGAAGTTAGAATTTTAAGACCGTTACTAGAAATGAATAAGGAAAAAATAAAGAATTATTTAATTAAAGAGAATTTTTTTTGGTTTGAAGATAAAACAAATATTTCGAATTATTATACAAGAAACAGATATAGAAAGATTCTTCCGGATATAAATAAATTCGGTTTAACAGATAAAAAATTTAAAAAAATTTTTGTACAAGCGAAAAAAAATAGAAAATTATTTGAAAATCAAGTTTTAAATTGGTTAGTCAAAAATGTTGAAATTAACCCATTAGGATATGCATGTATTTTGATTAAAAATTTATCCTCTTTACCACAGGAAAAATTTATTTTTATAATTAACAGAATCTTAATAACTATTTCAGGTAAAATTTATCCTCCAAAAACAAAAACTATTATTAATTTTTATAAAAAAGTTAAATCCAAGAAAATAAATTCATTTTTTAATCTTGGAG
>PTKQ01000100.1 GCA_002937815.1 Alphaproteobacteria bacterium MarineAlpha6_Bin2
GGAATGAAAAAAAAAAAATTAAATTAAATACCAAAAGAAATGAATCGGGATTTGGATCTACAGGTTTATAATATGATTTTTAATACTAAATTTTTATATGCATTAGAAGCTGTCTTGGACATTGCAATTAACTTTAAAGGTAATCCTATACAAGGATATGAAATAACAAAAAGACAAGGTATTCCTCCTAGATATCTAGAAAATATTTTACAAGAACTAGTTCATAAAAATATTTTAAAAGGAACAAGAGGACCTAAAGGCGGATACAGCCTTGCAAAAGAAAAAAGGAATGTTTCATTAATTGATATTTATAATGTTATTTTATCTATGGAAAGAAAAGAAAAATATTTCAATACACAAACAGAAGTAGGATCAAAAATAATAATGCCTTTGGTTTCAGATATATCAAATAAAATAATTATTTGGCTTCAATCAAAAACCTTAGAGGATTTATATTTAAAAGTAAAACATATAAATATTAATAAAAACAAAAAAATTGATTTTACAATTTAATAAAAATGAAAAAATTCAAAACTTTTCGAAATCAAATCTATGAAAGTATTTTAGAAACTATTGGAAATACTCCAATGGTTCGGGTCCCTAAAATATCCAAAAAGTATAATTGTCTTGGAGATTTAGTCTGCAAACTTGAATTTTTTAATCCAACTTCATCAGTTAAAGATAGAATAGGCCTTTCTATGATCGAAGATGCAGAAAAAAAAAAGTTAATTAATAAAGAAACAATTGTAGTTGAACCAACATCGGGAAATACTGGTATAGGTCTCGCCTTTATATGTGCAGCTAAAGGATATAAATTGATTCTAACAATGCCAGAATCAATGTCGATAGAAAGAAAAAGAATGTTGGTACTGCTAGGAGCTAAATTAATTTTAACTCCAGCTAAAGATGGAATGAAAGGAGCTATTGCTAAAGCAAAAGAAATTCTAAAAAAAAATAAAAACTCGTTTATGCCACAGCAATTTAATAATGCTTCAAATCCACAAATACATAAAACAACAACTGCTATAGAAATTTTGAACGATACAAAAGGAAAATTAGATGCAATTGTTATGGGTGTAGGTACGGGTGGAACTATTACAGGAGTAGCAGAAGTATTAAAAAAAAAGAATAAAAAAATAAAAATTATAGCAGTAGAACCTGAAGATAGTCCAATTCTTTCCGGTGGAATACCTGGTCCGCATAAAATTCAAGGAATAGGTGCAGGTTTTATACCAAAAGTATTAAATAAGAAATGGATTGATGAAATTATACAAATAGCAAATGAAACGGCTTTTTCAACAGCAAGAATTGCAGCAAAAATTGAAGGGTTACCAGTCGGTATATCATCGGGAGCAGCTCTTGCTGCGGGAATTGAAGTTGCCTGTAGAAAAGAAATGAAAAATAAAAGAATAGTCGTTATTATTCCTTCTTTCGCTGAAAGATACTTATCAACCGAATTATTTAATTCTAGTATAAATTAATTTGTCAAAACTTTCAGAAAATCAAATTCAAAGATATGCTCATCAAATAATTTTAGATGAAATAGGGATTAAAGGACAAGAAAAATTATTAAAAGCAAAAGTTTTTATATTAGGAATTGGTGGTTTAGGGTCTCCAGTTCTTATGTACCTTGCATCTGCAGGCATTGGCACATTGGGAATTGCTGATTTTGATAAAGTAGAACTTTCAAATTTACAACGTCAAATTCTTTTCGATACAAAAAGTATTAATAAATTAAAAGTTGAGATTGCAAAAAAAAAAATTAATTCTATAAATCCAAATGTAAAAATAAATATTTACAAAAAAAAAATAACAAATCTAAACATTAACAAAATAATCCCCGAGTATGATATTGTTGTTGATGGAAGTGATAATTTTGAAACAAAGTATTTAATTAATGATGCTTGTATTAAAAATAAAAAAATACTTATTTCAGCTTCATTAAATGGATTTGAGGCCCAAATAATTACTTTTAAACCGTGGATTAAGTCTACAAACAATCCATGTTACAGGTGTTTGTTCCCAGAAAATTATAAAAATACAAATACCTATAATTGTAGAGAAGGGGGTATAATAGGAGGATTAGCAGGTACTATTGGATCTTTACAATCAGTTGAAGTTATAAAAGAAATATTAAATATTGGAGAAAGTTTAAATGGTAAATTATTAATAATTGATCTTTTAAATGGAAACTTAAAAAAATTAAAAGTAAAAAGAAATAAAAAATGTCTAAATTATTGTAAATTTTTAATTAAAGACTAAATAAAATTGTATAAATGAAAAAAATTATTATCTTTACTTTTTTTGTTTTATTTTCCACCAATGTTTTCAGTATAATTTATCCTATTACCCCAAAATATGTCTCACTAAAAAAAAACGAAGTCAATGCAAGAGTGAATGCAAGTTTTGACGCACCCCTTAAATTTCTCTATCAAAAAAAAGGCTTGCCCGTTTTAACTATAGATGAATATGGCAATTGGAAAAAAATAAGAGATATTGATGGTGTTGAAAGTTGGATACACAAAAGCATGTTATCAAATAAAAAAACATTTATTAATATAAAAAAACAAAATTTAATTAAATATTTA
>PTKQ01000101.1 GCA_002937815.1 Alphaproteobacteria bacterium MarineAlpha6_Bin2
ATACTAAAATAGAATAAAAATGAGGTTTGCAATTACAATTGAATATGATGGAAGTAATTTAGTGGGCTGGCAACGTCAAACCAATGGGCTTTCTGTTCAGGAAGTTTTAGAAAAAGCCTTATTTGTATTAACAGGTGAGAAAAAAACAATTCAAGGGGCCGGAAGAACCGATGCTGGCGTACATGCGCTTGGACAGATCGCACACTTTGATTTAAAAAAAACAATGACAATGGATGCAATAAGAGACGGGCTGAATTTTCATATTAAAAAACTTTATAAAAAAATTAAAGTTTCTGTTCTTAAAGTTAAAAAAGAAAAAAAAGATTTTCATGCACGGTTTTCTGCAAAACAAAAAACGTATGTCTATAAAATCTTAGATAGGCGCCCTCCTCCTGCCATAGAAAAAAAAAGAGTGTGGCATGTTAAAAAGAAACTTGATGACAAATCCATGAAAAAAGCAGCAAGAATATTAGTAGGAAAACATGATTTTACCAGCTTTCGCTCAACTGAATGTCAGGCTAAATCTGCTCTTAAAACTATTGATTCGATCAAAATATTAAGAGTGAGAGAAGAAATACAAATTTGGATTAAAGCTCGTTCCTTTCTTCACAATCAAGTTCGTATTATTGCTGGAACTTTAATATTAGTAGGTAAAAAAAAATGGAAAGAAAAAAATATTGAACAAGCCTTAAAATCAAAAAAAAGAGCAGCAGCAGGACAAACAGCTCCTGCAGAAGGTTTGTATTTACACTCCATTAAATACTAAATATTTTGTTCGTGCTTTGCTTGCAGATCTTGAAGAAACAAATCGTAATCTTTTAAAAATTTTTGATCTGCATCTTCTTCCTGTCTTAAATCATCAATTTTTTTAAAGGCATCAGGAAATGTAATCCATGGACGCTGGTCTGTTGTCAGTAATTTCTCTGCAATTACTTTTTTTATACTTACTAATTCTTCTTTGACTAAAGCATCAGGCTGTTCCTCATAAATCAACAATTTTCCAAAATATTGAAGTACAGGATCTTGAAAATTTTTATAAGTTTTAGCTTTTTCTTCCCAATTTCCTTTTTGGAATTGAGTTTTTAAAAAATTATCTTGTTTGGACATTTGAATAGACGATTGATGAATGGAATTTTCAGGAAAATAATCATCTTCATCCTGGCTTGCGCTATCTTGCTTTTCCCTGGCCTTTTCTTCAAGAATATCGTGCACTTTGCTGGAAAAATCATGATTATTTTTAATGAGCTTTGCTCTTTTTAGAATTTCCTCTTTACCGATTTCTTTATAATCTTCTAAAGCGCTAAAATTTTCTTTGGAAAGCACTACTGGCATCTTGTTTAATGAAATTTGCCTGATTTTAGTTGGAGTAGAAAACAAAGTCTGTTTTAACTCGCTTAATCTTAAATCAAATAATAATCGAGGATCATGCTTTAAATCAAAAGCACAAAGCCAGGATTTTCCATAGACAGGATGAAAACAAACAAATGTGGCGGCAAAATTATAAAGTTTTCCAAAAATAAGATCTTGATAACAAACAAAATCTTCATTAAAAAATTTTTTTCCAATATCATCGCCTTTTTTATAAATAAGTAATGCATCCCAAACCTCTCCTGCTTTGTCTTTTATTTTTTTGGCTAGTTCTAAAGTAGCTATAACATCACCCATGGCATCATGAGCATTGTCATGGGCAATTTGATTAACTCTGGTTAAATTTTTCAGTTTGAAACTTGGTTTGTTATTTTCATTTAAGGGAACAGCTATGGAATTAGGAGCAAATGCACTGACAGCTCTCGCTAATTTTAATACATCTAATCGGGTATTGCCTTTGGCGCTGGTTAAATAAGGAAAATTAAATGACTGAAATAGACCCTGACGCAAAACATCTTCATCAAAACCAATACTATTAAATCCCGCAAAGCATGCTGGGGACCATTCTTCAAATTTTTTCCGCATCTGTTCCACTAAATTATAATGAGAAACTTTACCCGACTGTAACTGATCAATGGAAATTTTATTAATCAATAATGCTTCTGGTGATGGAATAATATTTTTTTTCAATCGACAAGAAATATCCATTTTGTCTTTTATTTGAAACCTTTCATCAACCAGCACAGCTCCAATCTGAAGAATCTGATCAAAATCCTTGTTGATGCCTGAAGTTTCAAAATCATAAAATATGTAATTCATCAGTTTGAACCTCAATCTCTTTAAGTTGTTTTGATGTTATTAAAGGTAAAGACCTAAATGTATTAACTTGTTCTTTTAAATTGTTAACAAGATTAATAATAATTTCTTTTATTTTATTATACGATTTTTTTCTATCTTTATGGTCTGATACCACTGCTTCCACCAAATTTTTCAAATTTAAATTAAATTGGATAAAAATATTGGATAATTCAGGACCATTTATTTTGTTAATCAATTCTTTCATTTCTTTATTAACATCTTTTGTAGCAATGGACTTATTTGTAAAATTAAGAATTAAATTATCTCTCAAAGCATCTGATACAAAGTCTAAAACACTATATGAAAAATCTTTTTTGACAATAAACATTTTATTATTATATTTTTTTATAACATTTTTTTT
>PTKQ01000102.1 GCA_002937815.1 Alphaproteobacteria bacterium MarineAlpha6_Bin2
CATTCAAAAAATTATAATTAAATAAATAATTAATGGACGATAAAAATTAATTCTTTGTTACTACACCAATTTATTATGTAAATGATAACCCACACATTGGGCACGCTTATACAAGTATTGCTTGTGATGCGTTAGCTAGATTTAATCGTTTAAAGAGTAAAGATGTAATGTTTTTAACTGGTACAGACGAACATGGATTAAAAATTGAACAAGCAGCTAAAAAAAGAAAAATAGAAACAAAAAAATTTGTTGATGAAATGAGTACACATTTTAAAAAATTAACTAAAACATTAAATATTAGTAATAATAGTTTTATTAGAACAACAGAAGAACATCATAAAAAAACATCCCAACATATTTGGAAAATTTTAGAAAATAATAATCAAATATATTTGGATAAATACAAAGGTTGGTATTCTATTAGTGATGAGGCTTATTATAATGAGGATGAAGTTAAAGAAGACAAAGAAAGTAAAAAAAAACTAGCACCCTCTGGACATGAAGTAGAATGGGTTGAAGAAGAAAGTTATTTTTTTAAATTATCCAAATGGCAAGATAAATTATTAGGCTATTATAAAAAAAATCCTAATTTTATTGGTCCAGATTCACGGAGAAATGAAGTTATAAGCTTTGTTAAAGGTGGTTTAAAAGATTTATCAATTTCTCGTACGACTTTTAATTGGGGAATTAAAGTTCCTAATAATGAAAAACATGTTATGTATGTGTGGCTAGATGCCCTTATTAATTATCTTTCTGCTATTGGATATCCTGATGAAAAATATAAAAAATTTTGGCCTGCGGATATTCATATAATTGGAAAAGATATTTTAAGATTTCACGCAATTTATTGGCCAGCTTTTTTATTAGCTGCAAATATCGAGCCACCAAAAAGAATTTTTGCCCATGGTTGGTGGACAAATGAAGGAAAAAAGATATCAAAATCATTAGGAAATGTTATCAATCCAGATGAACTAATAAAACAATATGGTTTAGACTCAATTAGATATTTCTTGTTAAGAGAAGTTCCATTTGGAAACGATGGCGACTATTCTTCCAAAGCTCTAAAAAGAAGAATTAATAGTGATTTAGTGAATGATTTAGGAAATTTAGTTCAAAGAGTGCTTACAATCATTTATAAAAATTTTGATGGTAAATTAAATAAAATAAATTCTTTAAAGAATGAAGATAAAAAACTTTTTGATTTACCTAAAAAAATATTACCAGAAATAGAAAAAAATTATGAAAAACAAGAGTTTCATAAAGTTTTAGAAAAAATATGGTTATTAATTTCTAATGCAAATAAATATGTAGATTCAACAGCACCATGGAAGTTAGTTAAAAAAGATTTATCGAGAGCTGGGGATGTGCTTAATATATTAGTTGTTTTAATAGCAAAAATTGGAATTTATTTATATCCCATTATGCCAACTGTATCAGAAAATATTTTAACCAAAGTTGGAATACATATTATTAAAGTGAAACTTGAAGATATTAACAATGATCAAATTATTAACTTAAATCATAAAATTAAGAAACCAGAAATAATTTTTAATAAAATTGATGAATAGCTTTATTGATAGTCATTGTCATTTAAATTTTCCCCAATTTAAAGATAATCTTGATGAAATTATTAAAAGAGCTACAAATTCTGGCGTAAAAAAAATGATAACAATATCTATAAAACTAAGTCAAATCAACGATTTAGAGTATATATCTAATAAATACTCTCAGGTATATAACTCTGTTGGCATTCACCCACATGAGTGTATAAATTATAAAGATTTATCAATTGATGATTTACTTCAATATACAAAGAATCCAAAATGTGTTGGTATAGGCGAAACAGGATTAGATTTTTATTATGAAAATAGTCCAAAAAATCTACAAAGTAACATATTTTCTCTCCATATCGATGCTGCTAGAAGATCGAATTTGCCACTCATTGTTCATACTAGAAATGCTGACAAAGAAACAATAACTATCCTTGAAAAAGAGATGAGGAAAGGGGAGTTTAGTGGTTTAATTCATTGTTTTAGTGCAGGTAAAGAATTAGCTGAAAGAGCAATTGATTTAGGACTTTATATTTCATTATCTGGCATTGTTACCTTCAACAAGGCTAATGATTTAAGAAATATAGTAAAAAAATTACCATTAGAAAGACTACTTATTGAAACTGACTCTCCGTACTTGGCTCCAGTACCATATAGAGGCAAATGTAATGAACCAAGTTACATTACTTATACTGCTGACTTTTTAGCAAAATTACTTAATATTACTCTTGATGAATTAGCTCAAAAAACAACAAAAAATTTCCATGATATTTTTAAAAAGGCGATATAACTTATATTTACTTCTAACATGTACTTATATATGTATTATTTCCCATAATATATGTTATGCGACAATATTAATTAAACGGAAATAAATTTATGTTTGAGAATGTTTATATATAAATTAATTGAAGATAAAATAATTAAATGATTGTATTAATAACTGGTGCTACATCAGGAATTGGCAAATCTTGCGCAGAATTTTTTTCTAAAAAAGGCTATAAAACAATCCTTATTGGTAGAAGAAAAAAAAGA
>PTKQ01000103.1 GCA_002937815.1 Alphaproteobacteria bacterium MarineAlpha6_Bin2
TATAAATTATAATTTTATTTTTTTTAATATGATAATTCTTGGTATAGAAACAAGTTGTGATGAAACAGCTGCATCTGTGGTTGAATACAAAAATAATAAAAAAAAAGTTTTATCAAATATTTTATATTCCCAGTTTAAAGAACACCGTCCATATGGAGGTGTGGTTCCAGAAATAGCGTTTAGAGAACATATTAAATTAATTGATAAAATAATTTTGCAAGCTTTAAAAGTTTCTAAAAAAAAGTTTAAAAATATTGATGCGGTTGCGGCTACAGGGGGTCCGGGTTTACTTGGTGGGCTTCTGATTGGAACAACAACTGCAAAAAGTTTAGCATTATCTATAAACAAACCATATTTACCAATTAATCACTTAGAAGGTCATATTTTATCTCCTCGAATAGAGTATAATTTAAATTTTCCTTACCTTGTCCTATTAGTAACTGGTGGTCATACCATGCTTGTTATTGCTCATAAAATAGGAAAATATCAAATACTAGGGTCAACTCTTGATGATGCATTAGGTGAAGCTTTTGACAAAGTAGCAAAGTTACTCAATTTAAAATTCCCAGGCGGCCCAGAAATAGAAAAACTTGCAAAAAAAGGTTTTCCTATATTTCAATTAGCTCAACCGCTTTTAAAATCAAATGATTGTAATTTTTCTTTTTCAGGATTAAAAACAAGTTCAAGAAGAATTATCGAATTGAAAAAAAAAAGGAGAAAGTTTAAATATGATATGTGTGCTAGTTTTCAATATACAGTATATAAAATATTAAAAGCAAAGTGCGAGAGGGCATTTCAAATATTTAAAAAAAAGTATCCAAATAAAAATAGTTTTGTTGTAGTTGGTGGTGTTGCCTCAAATAATTTTTTAAGAAAAAAAATTAAAAAATTATCAAATAGTTTTAAATTTAATTTTTATGTTCCAAAAAAAATCTTTTGCACAGATAATGCTGCTATGATTGCATGGGCTGCTATAGAAAAATATAAATTTACCCAAAAAAATAATTTTTATTTTCAACCTTTACCCAGGTGGTCAATTTAATATAATTTCAATGAATATAAAAAATAGAGGAAAAAAATATGGCATATTGGCTTATTAAATCCGAACCAAGTAAAAAAATGTGGGGAATTATTGAAAAAAAAGGGAAAAAAGGTTGTTTTTGGAAAAGGGTACGCAACTTTCAGGCTAGAAATTATATGAAACAAATGAAAAAAGGTGATAAATGTTTTTTTTATCATTCTGTTGATGAAAGACAAATTGTTGGTGTAGTAGAAGTAACAAGAGAACATTATCCTGACAACACAGATGATAGTGGAAGATTTTTTTTAGTTAACGTAAAAACAATAAAAAAATTAAAAAAACCAGTTCAACTCTTAGAAATAAAATCTAATCCAAAATTATCAAAACTTGCTTTAGTCAGACAGTCTAGATTATCAGTGATGCCTATTGACCCGAATTCTTGGAAAATTATCTGTGAAGCTGGTGGTTATAATTAATGACTAAATTAATAAAAACCAGTAATTTTGATAAAGTTTTAAAAGGAACAAAGCTAAATAAAGAAAAATATGAAAAACTCTACAAAGAATCTATTGAAAATAATGATGAGTTCTGGGATAAAGTTGCTAAAAGAATTGATTGGAAAAAATCATATGAAAAAGTAAAAGAAGTAAATTACAATGATAATATTTCTATAAAATGGTTTTTAAAAGGAGAATTAAATATATGTTATAATTGTGTAGATAGACATCTTCAAACAAAGGGAGATAAAATTGCTATCATTTGGGAAGGAGATGACCCCAAAGATTCAAAAAAAATTACTTATAAAGAACTTTATAAAGAAGTCTGCAAGTTTTCTAACGTTTTAAAAGATCGAGGTATAAAAAAAGGAGATTGTGTAACTATTTATCTCCCGATGATCCCTGAGGCTACTATAGCAATGCTGGCGTGTGCCAGAGTAGGAGCAATTCATTCAGTTGTTTTTGGGGGGTTTTCTCCAGATTCTCTTGCAGATAGAATTAATGATTGTGACTCAACTTTAATAATAACTGCTGATGAAGGAATAAGAGGAGGAAAAAAAATACCTTTAAAAGATAATGCAGACAAAGCCGCAGATAAAGCTCCATGTTTAAAACAAATGATTGTTCTTAAAAGAACTGGAAATGAAATCAATTGGAAAGAAACAAGAGACTTTTGGTATGACGAATTAATGAAGAATGCTTCAGATATTTCCCCTCCAGAAAATATGAATTCTGAGGATCCTTTATTTATTTTGTATACATCAGGTTCAACTGGAAAACCCAAAGGTGTTTTACATACAACTGGAGGATATATTGTTTATGCTTCTTTTACCCACGAATATGTATTTGATATCAGAGAAAACGATATTTATTGGTGTACTGCAGATGTCGGATGGGTAACAGGGCACAGTTATATTGTTTACGGGCCTTTAGCAAATGGGGCCACGACTTTAATGTTCGAAGGTGTCCCAAATTACCCAGACAATTCTCGATTTTGGCAAGTAATTGATAAACACAAAGTAAACATTTTTTATACAGCTCCAACAGCTATTAGAGCTTT
>PTKQ01000104.1 GCA_002937815.1 Alphaproteobacteria bacterium MarineAlpha6_Bin2
AATCAATATTTTTAATAAATTAAATTTTATAAAAAAATGCAAAAATATAATTTTAAGAAAATAGAAAAAAAATGGCAAAAGAAATGGGATGAAAATAAAGTTTTCAAAGTCACTCAAAATAATAAAAAAAAAAAATATTATGTTCTAGAAATGTTTCCATACCCATCAGGAAAATTGCATATGGGTCACGTCAGAAATTATACGTTAGGTGATGTGCTGGCAAGATTTAAGCGAAGTAAAGGTTTTAATGTTTTGCATCCCATGGGATGGGATTCGTTTGGTTTGCCTGCAGAAAATGCAGCCAGAGAAAATAATATTCATCCTAAAATTTGGACAGTAAAAAATATAAATACTATGAAAACTCAATTAAAACAAATGGGTCTTAGTTATGATTGGAGTCGCGAAATATCAACGTGTGATAAAAATTATTATTATCATGAACAAAAAATATTCTTAAAATTTCTAAAAAATGACCTTGTTTATAAAAAATCAAGTTATGTAAATTGGGATCCAACCGAAAAATGTGTTTTAGCCAATGAACAAGTAATTGATGGAAAAGGTTGGAGATCTGGCGTACCCATTGAACGAAAATTAATGTCACAATGGTTTTTGAGAATAACTAGATATGCTGAAGAATTAGAACAATCGTTAAAAGATTTAAAATTCTGGCCTGATCAAGTAAAAACAATGCAAAAAAATTGGATTGGAAAATCTGAGGGTCTTAAGATTAAATTTCACACTGACAATAAAAATCTACTGGTTTTAAGAATTATTGAAATTTTTACTACACGTGCTGATACATTGTTCGGTGCTTCTTTTATTGGTTTAGCTCCTGATCATCCAATTTCTAAAGAATTATCAAAAAAGGAGCCTAAAATTAAAAACTTTATCGAAACTTGTCAAAAAAATTTAGTATTGAAAGAAGAAGATTTTGAAAAAATAGAAAAAATTGGTTTTAAAACACAACTGCATGCAATTCATCCCATAACTCAAGAAAAATTACCTGTATTTATAGCAAATTTTATTATTATGGATTATGGAACAGGTGCAATTTTTGGTTGTCCAGCACAAGATCAAAGAGATTACGAATTTGCAAAAAAATACGATTTACAAATTAAACAAGTAATAAAAACTCCTAAAAATCAAAATTTAAACAAAGCATATACCGGCGATGGTACTTTGATTAATTCAAAATTTCTCAACGGACTGAATGTAAAAGAAGCAAAAAAAAAAATATCAAAATATTTAATCGGCCAAAACATGGCCAAAATGAAAACTATTTATAGGTTAAAAGATTGGGGTATTTCACGTCAAAGATATTGGGGATGTCCTATTCCTGTAATGTATTTGGAAGATGGAACAATGATACCAGTCCCTGAAAAAGATTTGCCAATAACTCTCCCCGAAGATATCAATTTTTCAAAAGCTAGCAACCCTTTAATACAACATCCAAAATGGAAACATACAAAATGTCCTAAAACGGGACAAGTTGCGATACGGGAAACTGAAACTTTTGATACGTTTTTTGAATCTTCTTGGTATTTTATCAGATTTTGTTCTCCACACTCATCTAAGATTATAGATAAAAAAGAAGCTAATTATTGGTTACCAATAGATCAATACATAGGAGGGATTGAACATGCAATTCTACATCTTCTTTATGCAAGATTTTTTACAAGGGCCCTTTATGATTGTGGTTTAATTAATATTCAAGAACCTTTTTGTAATCTTTTGACGCAAGGTATGGTTTGTCATAAAACTTATAAAGATAAAAATGGAAACTGGTATAACCCAAATGAAGGCCTAAAAATACCTGAAATTATTGTAGGTAAAAGTGAGAAAATGAGTAAATCTAAAAAAAATGTCATTGATCCTGATTCTATGTTAGAAAAATATGGAGCAGATACTGCCAGACTTTTTATGCTATCTGATAGTCCTCCAGAAAGAAATTTAGAATGGGCTGATACAGGAGTTAATGGTGCTTTTAAGTATTTGAATAAACTTTGGAATTTAATTATTAGTAATATCGAGTTATTAAAACAAAAAAAAAATAGTTACTCAAAAAATTCTGATGATAAAGAAATTTTGATGGCAATGAATAAGACAATTCATAATGTTACTCATGATTATGAAAATTTCCATTTTAATAGAGCTGTTGCTAGAATAAGAGAATTTACAAATATAATTTTTGAAAAGGAAAATGAATTAAAAAAAAAACAAAACTTATTTAAAAAAGCAATAGAAACAACCATAAAACTCCTAGCTCCAATAACACCACATATTGTTGAAGAAATATGGTTTTTAATTGGTAATAAAAGTTTCATTATTCAAAATTCATGGCCCAAGGCAGAAGACAAATTTTTAAAAACTACTACTGTAACAATAGCTGTACAAATCAATGGAAAATTAAAAGATACCATAGATTTACCAATAGACACATCTGAAAAAAAAATTGAAAAAGCAGCCTTAACTTTGCCTTCAGTTACAAAAACAATGAAAAAAAAAACTCCGAAAAAAATTATTGTAGTTAAAAATAAAGTAATAAATATAGTTATCTAAATGAATAAA
>PTKQ01000105.1 GCA_002937815.1 Alphaproteobacteria bacterium MarineAlpha6_Bin2
TTTTTGGCAATTTTATTTTTTACATTCTTTTTATTAATAAAAGACAGTAAAGCTCAAAAAATTTTCAATTTAATTAGAGAATGGGAAGGAATAAATATAAGCTATTCTATTGAAAAGGAATATAGAACTTGGGAAAAAAAAATAACTATATTTGAGCAAAAAGAGAGAATATTCAAAGGAAATTTTAAATATAGCGGCGGAGAAAGAAATTTTTTGGGCGTTATAAGATCAAATAATAAAGATTTTTACTGGGTTTCACCTAAAGGAAAGGGTTATATTCATGGTGAGATAATTAATAAAAACACTATTGAAGCATGTTATATTGAAGCACATGAAGGTGCTGCTGTAGGTTGTTCAATATTAAAAAGAAGAAAACAATGAAAAAATACAATGTTTTAGTTATAGGTGGCGGACATGCAGGATGTGAAGCTGCAGCAGCAGCATCAAGGCTTGGTTGTGCTACTTTACTAGTAACTAATAATAAAAAAAGTATTGGAGAAATGTCTTGTAACCCTTCAATCGGGGGGCTTGGAAAAGGACATTTAGTAAAGGAAATTGATGCTCTTGATGGAGTAATAGCAAGGGCTGCAGATCAATCAGGGATACAATATAGAATGTTAAATGCTTCAAAAGGGCCTGCAGTACAAGGATTGAGGGTTCAAGCTGATAGAAAACTTTTTAAAAAAGCAATAAATTTAATTCTAAATAGTTATAAAAATTTAACAATTTTAGAAGAGGAAGTGGTTGATATTAAGCTTAATTCAAAGGAAAATAAGGTTTCTGGAGTAATACTATCTAATAAAAAAATTGTTTCATGTGAAACAATTGTCTTAACAACTGGAACTTTCCTAAATGGATTGATACACATAGGAAGCAAAACAATAAAAGCAGGAAGAGTTGGGGAAAAAGCAACATATGGGCTATCAAAAATGTTTAAACGATTAGGATTTAAACTTGGTAGAATGAAAACAGGAACTCCGCCAAGAATAGATAAAAAATCGATAAATTTTAAAGGTTTATATAAACAAAATAGCGATAAACACATCAAACCTTTTTCTTTTATGACAAAATCTATAAAAGTGCCACAAATTCCATGTTATATAACGAAAACAAACATAAAAACACATAGAATTATTGAAAAAAATATCAAAAAGTCGGCAATGTATTCAGGTCAAATACAAAGCATTGGTCCAAGATATTGTCCATCAATTGAGGATAAAGTAGTTAAATTTAAAGATAGGAACCAACACCAGATTTTTTTAGAACCAGAAGGATTAACAACCGATGTTATATATCCAAATGGAATTTCAACATCACTTCCAGAAAATATTCAAAACCAGTTTGTAAAATCGATCAAAGGTCTTGAATATGCAAAAATTCTTCAGCCAGGATATGCAATTGAATATGATTATATTGATCCAAGACAATTACAACCTACACTTGAAACAAACAAAATTTCAAATTTGTTCTTAGCTGGACAAATTAATGGAACAACCGGGTATGAAGAAGCAGCATGCCAAGGTTTAATTGCAGGGTTGAACGCAGGTTTAAAAGTACAAAAAAAACAACAGTTAACCTTATCCAGATCAGATGCATATATTGGCGTATTAATTGATGATTTAGTAAATAAAGGAGTAACTGAACCATATAGAATGTTTACTAGTAGAGCAGAATATAGACTTTTGCTGAGATGTGATAATGCAGATTTTAGGCTAACTCCTGTTGGACTAAATATTGGATGTATATCAAATGATAGAAAAAAAAGATTTAAATCAAAGATTAAACAACTTTCTTTAGTTAGCAAAGAATATATAAATAAGAAAAAAAGTCCAAATGAATTATTAAAGTATGGAATAAAAATAAATATGGATGGAAAGAAACGTAATGTATTTGAATTGCTTGCCTTTAAAAATATATCAAAGGTAAATCTTCAAAAAGTTTGGCCCAAAATAAAATTTATTTCAGAAGATATATTTAATGAATTAGAAATTAATGCAATTTACAAAGGCTACATTGAAAGACAAAGAAAGGATATAAATGATTTTAAAAAAGATGAGGAACTTAAAATTCCTTTAAATATTGATTATAATAAAATTCCTAATTTATCAAATGAGGTCCAAGAAAAGCTTAATTTTATTAAGCCTACAAATCTTGATGCAGCATCTAGAATTTCTGGCGTAACACCAGTAGCTATAATGTCTTTGTTACGGTTTATAAATAGTAGAAAAAATAATTTAAAAATTAAAAAGTATAATTAAGTGTTTTGTAAAACTGAACATGACTTTAAAAAGATAACAAATGTTTCATATGGAACAATCAAAAAACTGAATAAATATTTGACTTTACTAAATAAATGGCAACTAAAATTTAATTTAGTAAGCCATAAATCTTTAAATAACATCTGGAATAGACATTTTCTTGATTCTTTCCAAATATTAAAATATATAGGAAAAAATAAAAAAATTTTAGATTTTGGATCTGGAGCAGGTTTTCCTGGAATGATTTGCGGAATTTGTTCAAGCAATGATGTTTGTTTAGTTGATTCAAATAAAA
>PTKQ01000106.1 GCA_002937815.1 Alphaproteobacteria bacterium MarineAlpha6_Bin2
CGATTATTTTATAAATAAATTGAAAAGAACATATCAACCAAGTAATAGAAAAAGGAAAAACAAGCACGGTTTTAGATCCAGAATGGCTAGTAAGGATGGAAGAAAAATTTTAGCAAGAAGAAGAAAAAAAGGAAGAAAAAGAATTACTGTTTAAAAAAATATGTTTATGCCAATTCTACTGCAAAGTATTAAAAAAAGAATTGATTTTTTGAGAATATCAAAAGTAGGAAGAAAAAAGTTTACAAAAGGCTTTATTCTTCAAAAAGTAAAAAGGAATGATTCTAGCAATACATATTTAAATAAAGATTTTGCAAGGGTCGGGTTGACAGTTACAAAAAAAGTAGGAACTGCGGTTGTAAGAAATAAAATTAAAAGAAGATTGAGAAGCCTTTCAAATGAAATTTTAACAAATGTTGGAAAAAAAAATTATGATTATGTAATTATAGCAAATAAAAAAGCAGCAGTAATGAAATATCAAGAATTAAAAGAAGACTTAATTAATGCAATAAAGTAAAAAAAAAAATGTGGTTTACCAATATATTAAAAAAAATATTTATTTTGTTTATAAAAATATATAGTTTTTTTTCTCCTTTTTTTTACAAAGGAGTCTGCAGATTCTATCCAACATGTTCAAATTATACTGTTCATGCCATAAAAGAGTATGGACCTTTTATGGGAGTTTACAAATCATTGATAAGAATATCTAAATGTCACCCTTTCGGAAAACATGGATTTAATCCTATAAAAAAGAAAGAGGTGAAGAATTAAATGAAAGATCAAGGCAATCTTCTTTTAGCAATTTTATTATCATTAGTAATACTTCTCGGCTTTCAGTATTTTTTTGAAGCCCCAAGAATGAAAAAAGAAATAGAAAAGGAAAAATATCAAGAAAAAACTGAAAATTCTTTTAATCAAAATAATTTAAATATTTCAGATGATGAAACAGAAGATTACTTAAAGGTTGACGAGGCTCTGGAAAAAGATAAAAGAATAAAAATTGATGCTCCTAGACTAACCGGATCAATTTCATTAAAAGGATTAAAAATTGATGACCTTACTTTAAAAGATTATAAAAAAAGTTTAGATAAAGATAGTGATACTGTTACTCTTTTAAGACCTTCACAAACAAAAGGGGCATATTTTTCAAACTTTGGCTGGATAGAATCATCTCCAAGCCAATCAATAGAATTGCCAAATGATAAAACTATGTGGGAAACAACGGACAAGGTATTAAATAATAATTCTTCAATAAAGTTTAATTGGACAAATAATCAAAATATAAATTTCCAACAAGAAATATCTATCGACGAAAATTATATGTTTATTATTAAACAATCAGTTACAAACAACTCTGCGGAAAATATAAGTTTAAGTCCAGTAGCTAAAATATCAAGAACTGGCACACCAGAAACCCTTGGTTTTTTTATTCTTCATGAGGGTCCTATAGGAGTAATTAACAATGTTTTAGAAGAAATAAATTATGATGAATTAAAAAAAAATATTAGCCCAATAGAGTTTAGCTCACAAGGTGGATGGTTTGGAATAACAGACAAATTTTGGCTAGTAACTGTTATTCCAGAACCGAATTCTAATGTTAAAGCAAGATATCAGTTTTATAAAAAAAACAATAAAGAAAAATATCAAGTCGATTATATTGGTGCTAAAAGTGAAATACCACCTAACCAAACAATAACAATAACAAATAAATTATATGCAGGAGCAAAAGAAGTAAAACTTCTAGATAAATATGAAAAACAATACAATATATCCAGATTTGATTTGGCAATAGACTTTGGGTGGTATTATTTTTTAACAAAACCCTTTTTTTATCTTTTAATTTTTTTTAAAAATATTTTTGGCAATTTCGGCCTTTCTATAATATTTGTCACTTTTCTCATAAAATTAGTTTTTTATCCGTTATCCAATAAATCTTACATAGCAATGCAACGCATGAAAGATATGCATCCAGAAATACTTAGAATTAGGGAAACACATAAAGATGACAAAACCAAAATAAATCAAGAAATGATGGCGTTATATAAACGTGAAAAAATAAATCCAGCAGCAGGGTGTCTGCCCATGCTTATTCAAATTCCTGTGTTTTTTGCTTTATATAAAGTGCTTTTTGTTTCCCTTGAAATGAGACATGCTCCTTTTTATTTGTGGATCCAAGATTTATCAGCGGCGGATCCAACAACTATATTAAATTTATTTGGACTTATACCATGGGACCCGCATCTTTATTTACCTAAATTTCTTAACCTTGGGCTGTGGCCAGTCATCATGGGCTTATCTATGTATATACAACAAAAACTAAATCCAACGCCGACTGATCCTATGCAAGCAAAAATTTTTATGTTTCTTCCCATATTTTTTACTTTTATTCTAGCCCCTTTTCCAGCTGGTTTAGTTATATATTGGGCCTTTAATAATGTTTTATCAATGGGACAACAAATTCTTATTAAAAAAAGATTAGAAAAAAGAAATAAATAAAAAAAATTTTTTTTGAGATGTAAATTGAAAATCGATTTATCTAATGATGAAAAAAA
>PTKQ01000107.1 GCA_002937815.1 Alphaproteobacteria bacterium MarineAlpha6_Bin2
TCCGGCGAGTTCGGATATTTTGACATCTCCATTTTTGAAAAACAGGGGGTGTTGGAAATCAAAAAAATACCTTTCACGATAAGAATTCTTTTAGAAAACTTATTACGCAATAAAAATGAAAATTCAAACTATTTTAATCAAATAAATTATTTATTTAAAAATTCCAAAAATTCAGAAATTTTCTTTAAACCAGGCAGAGTTTTAATGCAAGATTTTACCGGAATACCTGCAATAGTTGATCTTGCAGCTATGCGCGAAAAATTTTACGAAAAAGGTGGCGATATAAAAAAAATTAATCCTTTGTTACCTGTTGATTTGATAATTGATCATTCGATAAATGTTAATTTTTATGGAAATAGTAAAGCTTTACAAATGAACACTAATAGAGAGTTTGAAGAAAATGCTGAAAGATACAATTTTTTAAAATGGAGTCAATCAAATTTTAAAAATTTTAGAATTGTTCCTCCAGGAAATGGTATTTGTCATCAAGTTAATCTCGAATATTTGGCACAAGGTGTTTGTACAAAAAAATATAATAATAGTTACTTAGCCTACCCGGATACAGTGATTGGTACTGACAGTCATACAACGATGATAAATTCACTAGGCGTTCTTGGATGGGGCGTTGGAGGAATAGAAGCGGAAGCTGTTATACTTGGCCAGCCTATAACAATTTTAGTACCACAGGTGATTTGTGTAAATTTAAAAAAGTCTTTAAAAGAAGGCGTTACAGCAACTGATTTAGTTTTAAATTTGACAAATTTGTTAAGAAAAAAGAATGTTGTTGGAAAATTTGTTGAATTCCATGGTGAAGGTCTTAGAAATTTGTCACTTCCTGATAGAGCAACAATAGCAAATATGGCTCCTGAATATGGAGCAACATGTGGATTTTTTCCAACAGATAAAGTAACAATAAATTATTTAAAATTAACTGGTAGAAAAAAAGAACATATTGATCTTGTTGAATATTACTTAAAAAAACAAAATTTATTTAATGATCAAAATAATGAAAAAATAAAATTTACCAAAACTGTAAATTTTGATTTAAGTAGAATCGGGCCTTGTGTAGCAGGGCCAAAAAGACCTCAAGATTTGATAAAATTATCTAATGTTTCAGTAAATTTTAAAAAACAATACAATTTAAAAGAAAATAATATTTACGATTTAGATAATGGAAGTATTGTTATAGCAGCTATAACTAGTTGTACTAATACGTCCAACCCAAGTTTGATGATTGCTGCTGGACTTTTGGCTAAAAAAGCATTTCAAAAAGGTTTAAGAGTAAAAAGATGGGTCAAAACATCCCTTGCGCCCGGAAGTAAAGTAGTAAGTGATTATTTATTGAATGCAAATTTACAACAATATCTAGATAAACTTGGTTTTAATGTGGTTGGATATGGTTGTACGACATGTATAGGTAATTCTGGTCCTTTAAAAGAAAAAATAGAAAAAAAAATTATTACAAATAAACTTATTGTATGTTCTGTTCTTTCTGGTAACAGAAATTTTGAAGGAAGAATTAATTCTCTTGTCAAAGCAAATTTTTTAGCCTCTCCCCCTTTAGTTGTAGCATTCGCGTTATTTGGAAATATAAATATTAATTTTTATAAAGATCCCATTGGAAAAGATAAAAAAAATAAAAATGTTTTTTTAAAAGATATATGGCCTGAACAAAAAGAAATTAATTTATTAATGAATAAAATTATTTCACCATCAATTTTTAAAAAAAGATATGCAAGAATATTTCATGGAGAAAAAAATTGGAATATAAAAAGTAGTATAAAAAGAAACAATTTATATAAATGGACTAATAAAAGTACATATATAAAAAAACCTCCATTTTTTGACAATGTTTTTAAAAATTATAAAAAAATCGGTAATATAATTAATGCAAAAATATTAGCCGTTTTAGGCAATTCTATTACAACAGATCATATTTCGCCGGCTGGTCAAATAAAACCTAATTCTCTTGCATCTCAATATTTATCTAAATATAAAGTCAATAAAAAAAATTATAATACTTTTGGATCGCGTAGAGGAAATCATGAAATTATGATAAGAGGTATTTTTTCTAATATGGAAATACCAAATGTTTTTTTATTAGCAAAAAAATTTAAAGATAAAAATATTCCATCTATTATTATTGCTGGAAAAGAATATGGAACAGGATCTTCAAGAGATTGGGCTGCAAAAGGAGTGAGTCTTTTAGGAGTAAAAGCTGTTCTTTTTGAGACAATTGAGAGAATCCATCGAACAAATTTAATAGGTATGGGCGTATTACCTCTTCAATTTACTGCAAACGATAATATAAAAAAATTAAAAATTTCAGGATCTGAAGAACTTGATATTTTTGATTTAGATGAAAATCTGAAACCAAATAAATTAGTTAAATGTTGTATAAGATATAAAAATAATATGAGAAAAATTATTAAATTAAAAGTTAGAATAGATAGCAAAAAAGAACTTGAATATATAAAAAACGGTGGCATCTTACCTTATGTTTTTAAACAAGTTTGGAAAAAAGAAAAAGTCGTAAGTATTAA
>PTKQ01000108.1 GCA_002937815.1 Alphaproteobacteria bacterium MarineAlpha6_Bin2
GCCTCAAGGTCGCCCCATTTTATGGCTGCTATATTATTAACATTACATATCATTATAGCTATTTCTTTAGTTACTTCAGTCTTATTACAAAGAAGTGAAGGTGGACTTGGTGGTTTAGGTGGTGGGAATTTATCTAATCTAGTAAATACACAGTCTACAACAGATTTTATTACAAAATTAACTGCATATTTAGCTGCAGGATTTATATTAACAAGTATATCATTAGCGGTAGTTACATCTGGTAAAAATTCAAGTACATCAATTATTGAAAATGATATAATTAATAAAAATATACTAGAGGACAATGAACCAACAGTTCCATTGGCTGATTAACAGTTTTTTATTTTTAATTAGGAAAGAATTAAAAGGGGTATTTTTGCCTCTTTTTTTTTATATAAATGACTAGATTTATATTTATTACTGGTGGTGTTACTTCTTCTTTAGGCAAAGGGCTTGCTTCAGCATCACTGGCATCCTTATTACAAGCAAGAGGTTTAAAAATTCATTTAAAAAAACTAGACCCTTATCTTAATATTGATCCTGGAACTATGAATCCTTATCAACACGGAGAGGTTTTCGTTACTGATGATGGCGCAGAGACAGACTTAGATTTAGGTCATTATGAAAGATTTACGGGTGTACCATGTAGAAAAGATGATAATTTAACATCAGGAAAAATTTTCTCAAATGTTCTTATAAAAGAAAGAAAGGGCGAATATTTAGGTTCAACTGTTCAAATCATTCCGCATGTTACAAATGAAATTAAAGAATTTATTTTAAAAAATACTAAATCGGATGATTTTGTTCTATGTGAAATTGGTGGCACAGTAGGGGATATAGAAGGGCTACCTTTTTTAGAAGCTATCAGACAATTAAGAAATGAATTAGGAAAACAAAAAGTTTTGTTTATTCATTTGACACTTGTTCCTTTTCTTCAAAATTCTGGCGAATTAAAGACAAAACCAACTCAACATTCAGTAAAAGAACTACTAGGTTTAGGAATTCAACCGGATATATTGCTATGTAGATCTCAGAAACCTATACCAATTGATTCCAAAAAAAAAATATCGTTGTTTTGTAATATTAAAGAAAGTTCAGTTATACTTGCTATAGATGTAAATAATATATATGAAGTACCGAGAAATTTACACAAACAAGGACTTGATAATGAAGTCATTAGTTTTTTTAAATTAAAAACAAAAAAACCAAATTTAAAAAAGTGGCAACTTATTGAAAAAAGAATTCTTAACCCAGATGGAGATGTAACTATTGGTCTTGTTGGTAAATATAATACACTTGCTGATTCATATAAATCTTTAATAGAAGCTCTTATCCATGGATCAGTATCAAACAATGTAAAACTTAATATTAAATGGTTAGATTCTGAACTTTTTACCAAAAAGATCAGTTTAAATGGTTTAAGTGATGTTAATGGAATAATAATACCAGGGGGTTTTGGTACTAGAGGAACTGATGGAAAAATAAATGCAGCTTATTATGCAAGAAAAAATAAAATTCCCTTTTTAGGTATTTGTTTGGGAATGCAAATAGCAATAATAGAAGCTGCAAGAAACTTAGCAAATTTAAAAGATGCAAATTCTACAGAATTTTCTAAAACCAATAATCCTGTTATTGGTTTAATGACTGAGTGGATCAAAGAAAATAAAAGAGTAACAAGAAAATTAAATGGTGACTTAGGTGGCACTATGAGATTGGGATCTTATGACTGTAATTTAAAGAAAAATTCAAAAGTTTATCATATTTATAAAAAAAATAGAATTTCTGAAAGACATAGACACAGATATGAAGTTAACTTTAATTATATAAAAACATTAGAAAAGTTTGGTTTATGTTTTTCTGGTATGTCTCCCGATGGGAAGCTTCCTGAAATTTTTGAATTAGAAAATCATCCGTGGTATATAGGTGTACAATTTCATCCTGAGCTAAAATCTAGACCTTTTGATCCCCATCCATTATTTATTTCTTTTATCAAAGCGGCCATTCAAAGATCTAGATTGTTTTAAATATAAATGAAAAAAAATATTGTTGTAAAGATAGATAAAAATAATGTTGCTAATGATTTACCATTAACATTAATTGCTGGTCCATGTTTAATTGAAAGTAAAGAACATGCAGTTGATATGGCAGGAAAAATTAATGAGATATGTTCTTTATTAAACATAAACTTTATTTTTAAATCTTCCTTTGACAAAGCCAATAGAACTAGTATAAAAAGCGCAAGAGGCATTGGTTTAAATAAATCATTAAGTATTTTCTCTGAAATCAAAAAAAAGATTAAATGTTCTATAACTACCGATGTTCATGAATCAGATCAATGTAGTAAAGTTTCAAAAGTTGTCGATTTATTACAAATACCGGCTTTTTTATGTAGACAAACTGATTTGTTGGTTGCTGCTGCAAAAACAAAAAAACCGGTAAATGTAAAAAAAGGACAGTTTTTATCTGCGATCCAGTTCTCCGTTTTTCCGATTTTAATTCTTGTTGTTGTTCAGTACCCATACGT
>PTKQ01000109.1 GCA_002937815.1 Alphaproteobacteria bacterium MarineAlpha6_Bin2
AAGTTATATTTATCTATTTATTAGTTTTTTTTTTTTGAACACTATTTTTTTAGTTAAAATTTTGTTATTTTTAATAATTGAACTCATTAAATTATTTTAAATAAAAAAAATGACTAAATATAAAAAAATAAAAAATTTATTTGTTTTTATACCTTTCTTATTATTAATTAATTGTGCCATTAAAGAAAGGATGGAAGCAACAGCAGTACCAACTTATGTTGAAAAACCACCAGAGTTAATATGGCAAGACGCAACAAGATATCTGAGAAATAAAAACTATACGGAAGCAGCTTCAACGTTTGAAGAAATTGATAAACAACACCCTTATTCGAAACTAGCAAAAAAAGGGCAGGTAATGGCTGCGTACACATATTATGTTGCTAATGATTATGCAAATAGTATTTTTTCAATAGATAGATTCATTTCTTTATATCCAGCTGATAAAAAAACAATTCCTTATATGTTATATTTAAAAGGTCTCTGCTATTATGAACAAATCAAAGATGTTAATCTGGATCAAGAACCCTCAAGAAAAGCTAAATATGCTTATCAAGCACTAATTAAAAAATATCCAAATTCAAAATATATTAAAGATGTTAAAAAAAAAATGTTATTAGTTAATGATCAGCTTGCAGCCCAAGAAATGAATATTGGAAGATATTATCAAAAAAAAAATAGACATTTAGCAGCAATCAAAAGATTTAAAGTAGTTGTAGAAAATTATGATACCACTGCACAAATCCCCGAAGCTCTTTATAGATTAACTCAATCTTATTTATCTTTAGGTATTATACAAGAAGCAAAAAAAACAACTTCAGTACTAGCTTACAATTATAAAAAAAGTAATTGGTATAAATTAAGCTATGAACTGCTAAAAAAATATGGGTACAAAAAAAATGGAAAAAAAAGTTAAGGAAAAAGAAACTTCTAATGAAATTAAAAGAAAATATATAAAACTAAAAAAGGAAGTAAATCAACACAATAAATTATATTATCAAGACAATAAACCAAAAATTAGTGATGTGGAATATGACAAAATTTGGAAAAAATTAAAAGAAATAGAAATTAAATATCCAAATTTAAAAACCACTGACTCGCCAATATCAAAAGTTGGTTATTCACCAAGTAAAAATTTAAAAAAAATAAAGCATTCTACACCAATGTTGTCCCTTGATAATGCTATGGAAAAAAATGATATCATAAACTTCATGGAAAAAACTAAAAGATATTTGAATGATAAAAGTAAATTTATTCAATTAATAGCTGAACCAAAAATTGATGGTCTTTCAATAGCATTAAGATATGAAAATGGAAAATTTACTTTAGGTGCTACAAGAGGAGATGGGACAATAGGTGAGGATGTAACAATAAATGTAAGTATGATGAATGATGTACCAAAAGAAATACCTCAGTTAAGTAAAATCGATATCTTTGAATTAAGAGGGGAAATATATATGGAAAAAGAAGATTTTTTGAATTTAAATAACATTAGAAAAAAAAATGGAGAAAGCATATTTGCTAACCCAAGAAATGCTGCTGCGGGTTCTTTAAGACAATTAAACAAAGAAATTGTTAAAGAAAGAAATCTTCGTTTTTTTGCTTACACATATTGTGAATTATCAAAAGAAATCAAATTTGAAACTCAAAATCAGTTCCTAGAAAAAATTAATAATTATGGTTTTAGAATAAATAGTCGTTTTAAAATATGCAATAATATTAATGATACTGAAAATTTTTATAACAAAATTTTAAAAGCTAGAGATACTTTAAAATATAATATCGATGGAATTGTTTATAAAATAAATAATTTTTATATTCAAAGAAGACTGGGGTTGGTTGGTAGGGCGCCTAGGTGGGCAATTGCAAGAAAATTTCCAGCAGAACAAGTTAGAACCACTATAAAAAATATAACAATCCAAGTAGGTAGAACTGGTACATTAACTCCTGTTGCAGAATTAGAACCAGTAATTGTTGGCGGTGTTAAAGTTTCAAGAGTTTCTCTTCATAATCAAGATGAAATAGAAAGAAAAGACATTAGAATTGGTGATACTATAGAATTACAAAGAGCAGGAGATGTAATTCCTCAAGTAATTTCTGTAGATAAAAATAAAAGAAATAAAAATGCAAAGAAGTTTTTAATCCCTTCGGTATGTCCTTGTTGTAAATCAAAAACCTATAAAAAAAAGGATGAGGTTGCAGTTAGATGTTCTGGTGGTTTGTCAATGTGTGAAGCACAACAATTAGGTTCTCTAAAATACTTTGTTTCACGTGATGCGTTTAATATTGAAGGTCTAGGAGGCAAAAATCTAAAAAAATTTTGGAAAGAAGGTTTTATAAAATATCCATATGATATTTTTTATTTAGATAAATATAAAAATAAAATTATATACAAAGAAGGGTTTGGGGAAAAATCATATTTAAATCTCATTAATTCAATAAATTCAATAAAAACAATATCATT
>PTKQ01000011.1 GCA_002937815.1 Alphaproteobacteria bacterium MarineAlpha6_Bin2
AGTTATACCCCAAAACACTTTTGATTACAGACCAAATCTATTAAAATTAAAACCCGACTATGTCGTGCATGGAGATGATTGGAAAACTGGTGTTCAAAAGAAAATAAGAAAACAAGTTATTGAAACTTTAAAAAAATGGTCCGGTAAAGTGATTGAACCTAAATATACAAAGAACATCTCTTCTACTAAAATTAAGGAAAAACATTTAGTGATGGACTCGTTTCGTTCTCTTGACTAAATTACTTACACAAATAAATTTTCGGAGGGATGGCCGAGTGGTTGAAGGCGCACGCTTGGAAAGCGTGTATACGGGAAACCGTATCGTGGGTTCGAATCCCACTCTCTCCGCCAAAAATAATTTGTTGATTTACTAGGTCATTTTATTTACATTAAATGGGAATTTTTATTAAATATAAATTGAAAAACAAATGGGACTTATTTTATTTTATCCATCACCAATTTTTGAAAAAGAAGATGTTATGTCTGAAGAATTCAATCAAAAATTGGAGAAATGGATTGTTGAATATTCAGAAAAAGATGAAGCTGCAAAAAATTGGAGCCAGAAATTTTATGGGACAGGATTTACAAGTTTTGGAAGTAATCAGACGCTTCATAAAAATGAACCACTTTTTCAGGAATTAGCCCAAGGTTTAATCCCTTCTATTAAAGAATTTTTTCAAGAATTAAAAGCAGTCGAGCCGAAAGAAATATATTGTGTTGGAATGTGGTGTAGTATTAATAAACCAAAGAGCATGCACCCAAGACATATTCATCCTATGAGTGCCTGTAGTGGAACTTATTATGTAAATGCAGATCCTGAAATGGGTAATATTTTTATCCATGATCCATATGATAATAGACAAATGGGAATTATTTTCAAACCTGACTCTCCTTTAGCGTTTGATACTTATGCGGTTCCGGTTAAAAGCAGAAAAGTTATTATGTTTCCTGGGTGGGTATCGCATTCAGTCCAACAAAATATGAGCGATAAAGATAGAATTGGTGTCAGTTTCAACTTCCAAGTACGTTACGATGGAAGCCAGGCCCAACAAACACAAAGCGATCTTTAAAATAATATTTCCAATTCACTCCTACTTCCAGTCCATCTAAAAAATTTAGATGTGAAGTAAATAAAATTATATTTTATTTTAAGGAATTATACTTGTTTTATATTAACAGCACTAGCTTTTCCATTTTCTTCTTCAACGTCGTATGATATTTTATCACCTTCGTTAAGTCCGGAAATGTTTGCTTGTTGTAATGCCGTGATGTGGATGAACATATCTTTGTCATCACCATCTTGATCAATAAATCCGTATCCTTTTTTTGGATTGAACCATTTGATCTTGCCAGTCTTCGAACTCATTTAGATATCTCGCTTAAAAAGTAAAGTTAATAATCAATATCCCGACTATTTAAACATTTTTTTTCTTCTTTGCAAGGTTTTTTAGATTTTTTTTTTTTTAAATTTTACGAACTTATTTTTTTAATACTTTTTGTTATTTTTAAAAATAATATGTAAGATATGTCAATGGTTTTTCGAAGTGTTATAAGAGATTTTTTAAAATTAGAATCCTCCAGTGGCATACTTCTTTTAATTGCTGCAATTATAGCATTAATATTAAGTAACTCTTTTTTATCAGAAAATTTTTCTCACTTTCTTCATCTTGATATTTCTTTTGGTATTAATTTATCTTTTTTTCCTAAATCTATTCAACATTGGATTAATGATGGGCTTATGGTCATCTTTTTTTTTGTAATCGGACTAGAAATAAAAAAAGAATTTATTGAAGGGGAACTTTCAATGCCCTCCCAGGCTGCTTTACCGATTATTGCTGCAGTTGGAGGAATGGCCGTGCCAGCTATTTTTTATATAATATTTAATATTAATGAACCTGATACACTGAGAGGATGGGCTATACCTTCGGCTACCGATATAGCTTTTTCATTAGGAGTTCTGAGTCTTTTGGGGCGTAGAGTTCCAATTTCTTTAAAAATTTTTTTAGCAGCACTAGCGATCATTGACGATTTGGGAGCAATTATGATTATTGCCTTATTTTACAGCTCTGGTACGGAACTCTTACCTTTTCTAATAATCCTTCTTACTTTATTTTTTCTTTACCTATGTAATAAAAACAATATTCAATTTATTTGGATTTATATTGTTCTTGGAATTTTTCTTTGGATTTTTATCCAAGAAGCGGGAATTCATGCAACTATTTCTGGAATTTTATTAGCAATATTTATACCACATACAAAAACAACAAAACAAGAATCTTTATTAACCTCTTTGGAAAATAGATTACATCCTTGGGTTGCCTATTTGATTATGCCATTATTTGCTCTAGCAAACGCTGGCGTTTATTTAGGAGATGTATCGTTAAATACATTATTAAAACCTATCCCTTTAGGAGTAATGTCAGGGCTTTTTCTTGGAAAGCAAATTGGTGTTTTTTTAACAACCTATGTTTTAATAAAAATGGGTTATGCAAGATTACCTTCAGGAGCTAGCTGGATTCAAATGTATGGGGTTGCTATTCTTACAGGTATTGGATTTACCATGAGTTTATTTATTGGAAACCTAGCTTTTGAATCAGAAATTTTTATAAGTCAAATGAAAATAGGAGTCCTTGTTGGTTCATTTTTATCTGCAGTATTAGGCTATCTATTACTTAATTTCAAAAGCAGCCGAAATTAATTGTTTTGTGTAAGATTGTTTTGGATTTTTAAAAATATTTTTTGAATTTCCTTTTTCGATAACTTTTCCATTTTTTAAAACAATTATTTCATGGGCAAGTGATTTTACAACTCGCAAATCATGACTAATAAATAAATATCCTATATTATTTTCTTTTTGTAATTTTTTCAATAATTCTACAATCTGAAATTGTACCGATAAATCTAGAGCAGAAGTAGGTTCATCTAATATTAAAAAACGCGGTTTTAAAATTATCGCTCTTGCTATTGCTATTCTTTGACGTTGTCCGCCAGAAAATTCATGAGGATAACGATTTATAATATTAGGATCAAGATCCACTTTTTTTAAAGTCTCCGCAATTAATTTCTTTTTATCTTTCTCGTTAAAAACAATTTTATGAACCTGCAAACCCTCCCCAATAATTTCTTCAATAGATAATCTTGGACTTAAGCTTCCAAATGGATCTTGAAAAACTATCTGTATATCTTTTCTTAAAGGTATCATTTGTTTAAAATTAAAATTGTTAATGTTTAATTTTTTTTTATTTTTAAAGAAATTAACTTCCCCTTGAGATTTGATTAGTCTCAAAATTGCCATACCCAATGTTGTTTTGCCAGAGCCAGATTCTCCTACAACACCTAATGTTTGTCCTTCAAAAATATCTATATCTATTTCATCAACCGCTTTAATATTATCTACGACTCTTTTAAAGAATCCTTTTTTTATTGGATACCATACTTTTAGTTTTTTTGTACTCATTAACGTAACTTGTTTTCTTTTTTCAACCGGTTCTCCTTTCGGCTCTGAGTTTAAAAGTTTTTTTGTATAACGATGGTTTGGTTTTGAAAAAATTTTCTTTGTTTTTCCCGATTCAACTATTTCTCCATTTGTCATCACAATAACTCGATCAGTTATGTTTTTGATAATTGTTAAATCATGAGTAATTATGATTAAACTCATTTTAAGTTTTGTTTGTAATTTTTTTAATAAATTAAGAATTTGAGCCTGAATAGTCACATCAAGAGCTGTTGTGGGTTCATCTGCAATTAAAAGTTCAGGTTCATTAGCTAATGCCATAGCAATCATTACCCTTTGCTTTTGACCTCCAGATAGTTCATGAGGATAAGAATTTAATCGCAGCTTTGCATCTGGAAAACCAACTAAATTTAATAATTCTATTGCCCTATTCTCAGCCTCTTTATTGGACAATTGCTTATGTAAAAAAAGTGTCTCAGTGATTTGCTGTTTGATATTATGCAGCGGGTTTAAGGAAGTCATGGGTTCTTGAAAAATCATTGATATATTATTTCCTCTGATTTCCTGTAATTTTTTTTCATTCATTTTTAAAATATTTTGGTTTTTGTAAAAAATTTCACCTGATGGATGAAATGCTTTTGGATACGGTAATAATTTTAGAATAGATAAAGCAGTTACAGATTTTCCAGAACCACTTTCGCCCACTATGCCTAAGGCTTCCCCTTTGAAAATATCAACGGAAATATTTTTAACTGCTGTTAAGATTTTATTATTTGTATCAAATGATACAGAAAGATTTTTTATACTTAGTAATTTTGTCAATGTTATTCCTTTCCTTCTAAATATTTTTTTGGATCAAAAGCATCTCTTACAGCTTCTCCGACAAAAATTAAAAGAGAGAGCATAATTCCCAAAGTAATAAATACAGTTATTCCTAACCAAGGAGCATTCAAATTGGCTTTTCCCTGCGCTAACAACTCGCCTAGACTTGGCGAACCGGGCGGAAGACCAAAACCCAAGAAATCCAAACTTGTTAATGTTGCAATGGATCCGTTTAGGATAAAAGGTAAAAACGTTAAAGTGGCCACCATAGCATTTGGAAGAATGTGTCTTGACATTATCGTAAAATTCCCTAAACCCAGCGCTCTTGCGGCATGTATATACTCAAAATTTCTTGTTCTTAAAAATTCTGCGCGAACTACTCCTACTAAACTCATCCAAGAGAAAAGTAGCATAATTCCCAATAACCAAAATATATTTGGCTCTACAAGACTGGATAAAATTATCAACATATATAAGACTGGAAGACCAGACCAGATTTCAATTATTCTTTGAAAAATAAGATCTAAAAGTCCACCAAAAAATCCTTGAACTGCCCCTGCGGCTATTCCGATAATTGAACTAAAAATTGTTAATGTTAATCCAAATAAAACAGAAAGACGAAAACCATATATTAATCTTGCTAAAACATCCCGACTTTGATCATCTGTCCCTAACCAATTTTCTTTATCAGGGGGTGACGGTGCAGGAGTAGGGGTTAAATAATTAATAGTATCGTAACTGTAAGTTATTAAAGGCCAAATCATCCAACCATTGGTTTCAATTTTTGTTTTTATGTATGGATCTTTGTAATCAGTATAGGTTTCAAAATCACCATCAAATGTTTTTTCTGTATAATTATGGAAGATCGGGAAATAAAAAGAATTATTATATTTTATTAATAAAGGCTTATCGTTTGATAAAAATTCTGCAAACAGAGTAAATAAAAATAAAAATATGAATATTTTAAAAGCACTGTAACCTCTTTTATTTGCTTTGAAATTTTGTAGTCTTCTATAATTTAATTCAGAAATATTAATACCTAGCATCTTTTTTATGTATCTCTTGTTTCAAAATCAATTCGAGGATCAATTACAACATAAGCTAAATCTGTAATTAAATGTAAAATTAGCCCGAACAGAGTGAAGATGTACAAAATCCCAAAAACGACCGGATAGTCTCTATTTAAAACTGACTCATATCCAAGAAGCCCAAGACCATCTAATGAAAAAATTACTTCAATTAACAAACTTCCGGTAAATAAAACAGATATAAAAGCTGCAGGAAATCCTGCGATGACGATTAGCATAGCATTTCGAAACACATGTCCATATAAAACACGTTTTTCTGAAAGTCCTTTTGCTTTTGCTGTTGAAACATATAGTTTGTTTATTTCATCCATAAAAGAATTTTTAGTTAACATTGTTAAAGTTGCAAAACCAGCAATAACTAAAGAGAAAACTGGCAATGTAATATGCCATAAATAATCCAAAATTTTTTTAAACCAGTTTAACGATTCCCAATGCGCTGAGACCAATCCTCGTAGCGGAAAGATGTCAAAAAAATTACCTCCAGCTAAAAAAACAATTAAAAAAATTGCAAATAAAAAACCCGGTATTGCATACCCGACTACTATTGTTGCGCTAGTCCAGATATCAAATTTGGATCCATCTCTTACAGCCTTTTTGATTCCAAGGGGTATGGATACAAGATATACTATTAGTGTTGTCCATAACCCAAGTGAAATCGATACAGGCATTTTTTCTATAATGAGATCAATTACTTTTTTTCCTTTAAAATAACTTTCTCCAAAATCAAATTTCAAATAATTTTTTAACATTATAAAAAAACGTTCATGTGCCGGCTTATCAAAACCATAATATTTTTCCAGCGTAGCTATAAATTCTGGGTCAAGTCCTTGTGAACCGCGATATTTACCAGATACATCCGAGGTTTGACTTGTTTGAATATTCGTATTTTTTGATGAGAAATCTCCTTGATCTGTTCCTCCAATTCTTGCAGTTGCATCAACATTATGTCCTTTGATTTGAGAAATTATTTGTTCTACTGGTCCTCCGGGTGCCGCTTGCACAATAATAAAGTTTATGAGCAAAATTCCTAAAAGGGTAGGAATAATAAGCAAAAGTCGTCGTATGATATAGGGTAACATATGTAAGTAATTATATTATTTTTCCTTACTTTCTAATAATTTATCTTTTTCATTATCAATCCACCAAGTATCAAGTGCCAAATCATATTTTGGATTTTTTCTGGGCTTCCCAAATTTATCCCAATAAGCAATTCTAAAATACTGAATATGCCAGTGTGGTACAACATAATATCCAAAAAGTAGTACTTGATCTAAGGCTCTTGTAGCAGCTACAAGACTTTCCCTATCTTTTGCGACAATTATTTTATCAATTAAGAAATCAATAATAGGATTTGAAATTCCTGCATAATTTCTACTTCCTTTTATATTTGCAGATGAACTACTCCAAAAATCTCTTTGCTCATTTCCCGGGCTTAGACTTTGTCCCCTTGATATCACAGCCATATCAAATGAAAAATTTTCCAATCTTCTTTCGTATTGAGCACTATCCACTGTCCTTACTTTCGCCTGTATTCCGATTTTTTTTAAATTTCTTGCATAAGGTAAAGCAATTCTTTCAAATTCCGGACTAACTAGAAGAATTGTAAATTTTAAAGGTGCACCACTTGTTTCATTTATTCTTTTTCCATTTTTTATAATCCATCCCGCCTCATAAAGCAGCTTATCTGCAACACGTAAATTTTTTCTTATATTGCCGGATCCATCATTTATTGGATTTTCAAAAACTTCATTAAATATTTCTTTTGGTAATTCATTTCTAAAAGGTTCTAATAAAGTTAATTTTTCGTTTGTTGATAAATTAGATGCGGCTAATTCAGAATTTGAAAAATAACTATCTGTTCTTTGGTATTGACTAAAAAAAAGTATTTTATTTGTCCATTCAAAATCAAAAGCATAATTTAATGCTTGTCTTACAATTGGATCTTTAAAAATTTCTTTTCTAGTATTTATGAAGAAACCCTGCATCCCAGTCGGAATTTCATGCTTTATTTCTTCTTTTTTTACCAATCCTTTTTTTATTGCAGGAAAATTATAAGCGGTTGCCCAGCGCTTGGCTTGATTCTCTTCACGGAAATCATAATCGCCAGTCTTAAAAGCCTCTAATGCAACGGTAGCATCCCTGAAATATTCTATTATTATGTTATCAAAATTAAATTTTCCTTTATTTACTGCAAGGTCCTTTGCCCAATAATCCTTGACTCTTTCAAACTCAATTGTTCTTCCAGCTTTTAAAGATTTGACTTTATAAGGGCCGCTTCCAATTGGCGGTTCTAATAAAACATCCTCGAACTTATCCTTCCAATATTTTTTTGATAAAATTCTCATTTGACCAATAATTAATGGAAGTTCTAAGTTTCGTTCTCCTTGAAAAATAAATTTTACTTCTGAATTATTTAATTTTTCAGCTTTTTTAACATTGCTGTAATAAAATCTGTAAAAAGGGTGTCCTTTTTCTTTTAAGACGTTTAAGGTCCAAATAATGTCTTCTACTGTAATGGGACTCCCGTCATGAAATTTTGCCTCTTTTCTTATTTTAAAAATAATCCAGGATCTATCTTCAGGAACATTTATACTTTCAGCAATCAACCCATACATTGTAAAAGGTTCATCGTATGATTGGACAAGTAAACTGTCATGAATTTGTGATAAATTTGCAGCAGGACTTCCTTTTAATATAAAATTGTTAAGAGTATCAAAACTTCCTATTTCATATAACTTTATAGTTCCTCCTTTGGGAGCTTTTGGATTGACATATTCAAAATTTTGAAAATTTCTTTCATATTTAGGAACGCCATGCATACTTATTGCGTGGGCCGAATCCAATTTTTCAATAGCTATACTTTGATAAACAAAAAATAAAAGAATATACAAACTTAAAATTATCTTCATTTTACTTTTGGATAATTTTTATAATTTGTTTGTGAATATTAGAGTCCCCAGTTGCTAAAATTCTTCCATCACTTTGTAAATTAAGATCATTGTCATTCCAGTCAGTAATTTTTCCACCCGCACCTGATATAATAGATGCACTTGCAATATAATCCCAAGGTTTTAAATTTGCTTCTAATATTACATCTACAAATCCTAATGACATCAAACCATGACTATAGCAATCTGCACCAAAAAGACATTCCCCAATTTTTGCCCTAACATTTTTATAAATTTTTTTATTTCTTCCTTGAAACATCATTGGAGACGTAGCATACATTTTTGCTCCTTTTATACTTTTACATTTTCTAACTCGAACTTTTTTATTGTTATATTTTGTCTCTACACCTGCAATACCAACCCACCTTTCATTTAATATAGGTTGGTTTAATATGCCTAAAACAGGCTTGTTATTTTTTAACAGTCCTATCAAAGTTCCAAAGGAAGGTTTTCCTGTGATAAAACTTTTTGTTCCATCTAGCGGATCAACAACCCAGCAATATTCTCTATTCATATTGATCGACCCTGTTTCCTCTCCTACAAAACCACAATTTGGTTCTTGTTTTAAAATGAGTTCTCTGATAATTTTTTCTGCTTCTATATCAGCTTTTGTAAAAGGTGTATTATCTTTTTTTAAGTTTATTTTTATTTTTTTCCGAAAGTATTTTTTTATAATTTTTCCGCTTGCATCAGCACATTTATTAGCCAGTTTAATTAATTGTTGGGGTATTTTTGACATATAAAAAAAATAAGTAATTTAAAA
>PTKQ01000110.1 GCA_002937815.1 Alphaproteobacteria bacterium MarineAlpha6_Bin2
AGCTGGACAAGAATTAAAAAAAATTGGAGTGCATATTGATATTGTTTATTCAAGCAAACTGTCTCGTAGTATTGAAACTGCAAAAGTAGCAATAAAAAAATTTAATTCTTCCAAAATGATAGTAAATAAAATAATTAGAAATGAAGCTTTAAATGAAAGAGATTACGGTGACTTATCAGGCAAATATAAAGATGAACTTATAAAAATTTATGGCGAAAAAAAAGTTTTAGAATGGAGACGAAGTTTTACTACTAAACCACCTGGCGGTGAAAGTTTAAAAGATGTATTAACTAGGATAAGACCTTTTTTATTAAAAAAAGTTTTTCCTTTACTAAAAGACGGGAAAAATGTATTAATTGTGGCACATGGTAATGCGTTAAGAGCGCTTAGAATAGCTACTGGTGAATATAAAGCAGATAATATTTCAAATATTCATATTCCACCATGTGTTCCGGTTATTTATAATTATATTGAAAAAGAAAAAAAATTATTAGTGAAAGACCCTAAAACAAATATAACAAGTAAATTTACTTATCAAATTGAAGAGTTTGGATTAAAACCTTCTATTATCCATAGAAACTTATCAGTTAAAAAATTAATTAAAATAGCTCTTGGAAGAAACGAAGGAATTTTGACTAAAAGTGGCGCATTTTCTGTAACTACAGGACAATATACCGGAAGATCGCCAGAAGATAGATTTATTGTTGATGATAATTTAACCCATAAGACTGTAGATTGGGGAAAAATTAATAAACCATTTCCATCAAAGAAATTTGATCAAATTTTTGAAAAAATGAAAAAATTTGAAAAAGCAAAAGAATTATTTGTATTTGATGGTTTTGTTGGAGCAGAAGCAAAAAGCAGACTACCAATTCGAATAATTACAGACCATGCTTGGCAAAGTTTATTTGTGAAAAATATGTTTATAAAGCCAACCTCTGAAGAGCTTGAATATCATGAGCCAAAGTTTACAGTTTTAAATATTAATGATTTTGAAGCTCGTCCAGAATTAGATGGAACAAGAACATCAACATTTATTCTTATAAACTTTAAAAGAAAGGTTGTTTTAATTGGGGGAACTAGATACGGCGGAGAAAACAAAAAATCTATATTTGGAATTTTAAATTATATTTTACCAGATAAAAATATCATGCCAATGCATTGTTCTGCTAATTTAGGATTAAATGGTGATACAGCTTTATTTTTTGGACTATCTGGAACAGGTAAAACGACATTATCTGCTGATCCTAAAAGAATGTTAATTGGTGATGATGAACATGGTTGGTCCAAAACAGGAATTTTTAATTTTGAAGGCGGTTGTTATGCAAAAACTATTAATTTAAATAAAAAAGCAGAACCTCAAATTTGGAACGCTGTTAGATCAGGTGCATTATTAGAAAATGTGATTCTTAATCCTAAAACTATGAATCCAGATTATGATGATGGTAGTTTGACCGAAAATACACGAGTTGCATATCCTTTAAATTTTATACCCGGTGCAGTAATACCAAGTATCGGTGGGCATCCAAAAGCTATTATATTTTTAACTGCAGATGCGATGGGTGTTCTTCCACCTATAGCTAAATTAACAACTGATGGCGCTATGTATCATTTTATGTCCGGATATACCAGTAAGATTGCAGGAACAGAAAGAGGAATTATAGAACCAATAGCAACTTTTTCTTCTTGCTTCGGATCTGTATTTATGCCGAGACCGGCAGAGGTTTATGCTAAAATGCTGGGTGAAAGAATTTTAGAGCATGATACAAAAGTATATCTGGTTAATACTGGTTGGTCAGGGGGTCCTTATGGAATAGGGAAAAGATTTAAAATTGATTATACAAGAAAAATGGTTACAGCAATTCTTAATGACGGTTTAAAAAATATTAAGTTTGAACATAATAAAATATTTAATTTAGATATTCCAAAAAGCTATCCTGGCATTCCATCAAACATCTTAGATCCTAGAAAAACTTGGAAAAATAAAAAGAATTATGATAAAAGTGCAAAAAATTTATCAAAAATGTTTGTTGAAAATTTTAAAAAGTTTAAAGAGGTATCACAAAATATAAAAAAAGCAGGCCCAAAAGAGTAATTATTCTTCCCAAAGCTTTTCAAGATTATAAAAGTTACGAGTTTCTGGTTTAAATATATTTACTATAGTGGAATTTACATCTATTAATACCCATTCACTTTGTTCAATGCCTTCTATAATTGGAGTATAATTTAGAATATTTTTGACTTTCTTTCTCAAATTTTTTGCCATAGTACTTATATGTCTTTTAGATGTTCCTGATGCTATTATTATATAATCAGCAAAGAATGCCTTTTTTTCAATATTTATAATTTTTAAATCTAAAACTTTATCATCGTTTAATGATTCTTGAATAATTTGAAGAGTTTTAGATTCAAAATTTTTTTTTAATTTTTTTTTAATTATCATTTTTTTTTC
>PTKQ01000111.1 GCA_002937815.1 Alphaproteobacteria bacterium MarineAlpha6_Bin2
TAAATATTATTATACGCTATACTACGAAGTTATGAAAAAGATAAATAGAAATCAATAGAAAAGTGTTGCATTTTAATCACATTACTAATAAGGAGAATTAAATTAATTTAGTTTTTTTAAGTTTAAATGGTAAAAAAAAAAACTTTAGGTAGCACATCATCTATAGTCCATGGTAAAAAAAAAGAAATAATTTGTCATGATATGAGAAAATATGTATGGCAACAAAATGAGAAGATTGGGAAAAAAAACAATAAAAAAAAGCGCCCGTAGCTCAATTGGATAGAGCGCTTGACTACGGATCAGGAGGTTAGAGGTTCAACTCCTCTCGGGCGCGCCAGCTTTTAACTAGATTACCAAGTCAAACTAATTAATTAAAGTTTCAATTGTATTGATCAGTTTTGGGGAAGAAGGTGCCGTCATTGATGAAAAGTACTTTTCCAGTTTTCCTTCTTTATTAATTAAAAATTTAAAAAAATTCCATTTTGGTCTGGCATCATAATTTTCATTAATCCATTGGAATATAGGATGTGCATTTTTACCAATTACATTATTTTTTTTTGTTAAGTGAAAAGTAATGTTGAAATTAACCCTACAAAATTCTTTGATTTCTTTTTCTGTTCCCGGTTCTTGATTAAAATTATCTGATGGCACACCGATAACAATTAGACCCTTATTTTTATATTGTTGGTGAATTTTTTGCAATCCAGTATATTGCGATGTAAAACCACATTTTGAAGCAGAATTAAATAAAAGAATTGGGTTACCTTTAAATTGAGATAATGGCAAATTTTCCCCATCAATAGATTTAAATGAAAAATCATATGCGGATCCTTGAATATTTCTTGATTGCAAACCACTCTTTGTAGTAAATCCAAATATCATTATTACTAACAAAAAAATAAAAAGAAATTTTTTAAAAAGTTTTATCATTAAAAAAAACCTCATTGTAATAAAATAGCTTAATATCATATATTTTAATATATTTTTTTGATTACCTAAAGTTATAAACATGGACTTTTCTTTTTTAAATATCTTTAAAGATCATTATCAAAATATTATTAGTATTTTGATTATTGGTATTTTAGGATTTGTTAGTTGGAAAGTTTTCTCAATTTTAATTAGAAAAAAATTAGAGAACACTCAACAAATTAAGGATGAAGCCCAAGGTCAAAGAATAAATACACTACTTAGAATTTTAAAGAATTTTGCTTCGATAACAATTCTTGTTGTAGTGATAATGCTGGTTCTTTCTGAACTAGGAATAAAAATTGGGCCATTGATTGCTGCAGCCGGTGTTGTAGGCCTTGCAATTGGTTTTGGAGCACAAACTTTAGTAAAAGATATTATAACAGGATTATTTGTTGTACTTGAAGGACAAGTGACTATAGGAGATATAGTTGAAATTGCCGGACATTCTGGAAAAGTAGAAACCATAAGTATAAGAACTATAAGATTAAGAGATGTTAAAGGCCACTTGCACGTTATTCCATTTAGTGAAGTTACGACAGTAACAAATATAACTCAAGATCAAGATTATCATACATTCGAAATTGGCGTTTCTTATAATGAGGATGTTGATGATGTTATAGAAACATTAGAAAAAGTTGGAAAAGATTTGCAAAGGGACAAAGATTTTAAATCAAAAGTTAATGGAGAAATTGAAGTATTTGGTTTAGATAAATTTGATGACTCAGCAATTATAATCAAGGGAAGGATACCTACAGTCCATAAACAACAATGGGTAGTAAGAAGAGAATTTAATAGAAGAGTTAAAATAGCATTTGATAAAAATGGAATTGAAATACCTTTTCCTCAAACGACTATTTCATATCAAGAAACTAAAAAAAAGAAAACATTTAAAAAGCAGAAAAAAAGAAGGCAAGAATTTCCATCTGGTTCTGATGATGATTAATCAATACCATCATTGGCATATTTTTCTAATTCTATAAATTCTTTTTCATTATTTAAATTAAGTATTTTTTTTGCAATATCGTAAGTAAAACCAACTCGAGACATTTGCATCAGTTGCTTTTTGTTTTCTTCGAAGCTTTTTTTCTTTTTATTGAAAGAAATGGTTTTCTTCTTTTTTGCAAATATTAGTGCAGATGCTAATTCAAAATTAAAGAAAAATTTTTTTAAGTTATCAATACCTTTTTCAGCAATTTCATCAGCAATTCCTTTTTGTTTTAAATCTATTAAAATTTTCCTTTTTGAAAATCCTCTTTTAACTAAATTTAAGGCTCGATGTTCAGAAAATTTTTTATCGTCAATTAAACCAATTTCTTTAAATTTTTTTAATATATCATCAATATAATGGATATAATCAGCAGGATTAGTTTGAAAAAAAAAAGAAGTTTTAATTATTTTTCTTTTTAATATATTTTTTAATCGATGTTCTGTTGTTGAATATTTTTCAAGATATTTAAA
>PTKQ01000112.1 GCA_002937815.1 Alphaproteobacteria bacterium MarineAlpha6_Bin2
CAATCTTTTATAAGAAGTATAATTTTTAAAGACAAAACACATATTTATTTTTCATATAACTTATCATCATAGAAATAAATATTCTTTTTTTTTATAAAAAAGATTAGATTAATAAAAAAAAAAAATTATTATTCTTTAAGGAATTTAAAAAAATGAAACCTTTATTACGTTGGTGGATATTTGTCAGTTTAATTATTGTTATAAGTTTTGCTTTTACTTATTTTGGACTTTTTGTAGATGTTTGGGATAAAGATAGAACAAAGCTTTCATTTTTAATAATAATTATTTTCCTAGCAACAACAGTACATTGTGGGAAAGAAACGTTAAAAATATCAAATGCAATTGAAGGAAATATTTCTAAAGAAGAAATAAATCGTATAGATTGGAGAGGTAGGCAAGAAATTGGCTGGTTTATATCAGATCTTTTATTAACTATTGGAATGATTGGAACTGTTGCTGGTTTTTTGATTATGTTAGCTGGTGCATTCATTGGAATTGATCTTAATAATGAAGAGGCAATGAAAGGTGTCCTTGAAAGAATGTCTAAAGGTATGTCTACAGCGCTCTACACTACATTATTCGGTCTTATTTGTGGTGGTTTTTTAAAAGTACAATATTTTAGTCTTACAAGAGCTACTGATTTATTAATTGGAACAAGTGAAAAAGAAAAATAATTTTTATGCAACGCCAATATCACAGTAACTTACCATTCGTTGATTTGCTATTTAATGTTTTAATAGGTTTTGTTTTTTTATTTATAGTTTCCTTCTTATTAATTAATCCGATTGCTAAAAGAGCCGATATTGAAGTTAAAGCAGAATTTTTAATTACTGTTACGTGGCCTGATAATTTAGAAGATGATGTAGATACATATGTAGAGGATCCAGCAGGTAATTTGGTTTGGTTTCGATCCCGAGAGCCTGGATTAATGCACCTTGATAGAGATGATTTAGGAAAAAGGAATGATGAGGTCGTGACTGCTGCAGGAACTATTTTGTTTCCCGAAAACAGAGAAATTGTCACATTAAGAGGAATTGTTCCTGGTGAATATGTAGTTAATATACATATGTATTTTAAAGTTGGACAAGAACCGGTGCCTGTTACTATTCAAATAGATAAAATAAATCCTTATTCCGTTGTTTTAAGAGAAACTATAGAATTAAAAAGTAAGGGTGATGAGGCAACCGTTGCAAGGTTTAGTGTAAAATCTAATGGCGATGTTATTAATGTAAACAAACTACCAAAAAAATTAGTAGAAGGATGGCAGAAGGGATAATTGGAATAAGCGCGAGCTTTTTGGTTTTAATAGTCTTAATCCTTTGGATGATAATTATTTCTAAAGGCGGAATGTGGACTATTAAAAGCATAGTGATATCCATTACAACACTTTTTACTATAATTGTTTTTTTATCACTAAAAAATTTTATTGGATGGCCAATTAAATCAAAGCTTCCTGAAGAATTTCAATTACACTGGGCTATAATTCACGAACCAAATAAATTAGAAAGAAAAGAAGGTTACATATATATATGGGCAACTGAATTAAATGCAAATAGTAAAAATTCTGGAATTCCCAGAGCATACAAATCCAAATATACTCGGAAAAATCATGAGCAAGTAGCTGCTGCGCTTTTGCGACTTGGAGATGGAATTTTGCAAAAAGGCGAACAAATAGAAGCCAAGGAAGATATAGATACTGAGGAAGATCTAAGCAAACTCCAAGATTTTGTAATATATGACTTGCCAAAACCGCTTCTTCCTCAAAAATCGAGAGAGGGAACTCAAGCAGGTGAAGCTCAAAAGGGTTTTAATACTATAGAAATTGATCCAGAAACTGGTAGACCTATAAAAGGAACTGAAGGACTAAATGAATAAATTTAAAAAGGACATAAAAAAGAATTTTTTCTTTTTTCTAAACTTTGTAAAACTGACATAGCAGTTAACTTTGATGTTTTTGAATTGTTACTTAAATTATTCTCCAAAATAATTTTTAATCCACCAAATTTGCCAGATGCTTTGATTTGGGCAATATTTTTTTTTACTTTTGGATCAGCAATAACAATGACTTTTGTTTTATCGAACCCAATTCCACAAATAGCTAAGGTTCCGGCTATATTAGAATTTCTTGGAAAACTAAGACATGCTTTTCTGGCAGTTGTATTCGATAAAATTTTTTCTTTTTTTAAAATACGAGCTTCTTCTTTTGATAATAATGCTAATGGTGGTTTTCTTTGAATAAGTTGGACTGATTGTAACTCATTTGATAAAGCAGACGCAGAAATGGCATCTAATCCTGCAATAGCACCCGATGGGATATAAATCTTATTTTTTATTTTTTTTTTTAAATTATAAATTCTATTGAAGAATGCTTTATCAGCAAAACCGCACACTGATAGACACAAAAAATCTATCCCTCTTTTTAAAA
>PTKQ01000113.1 GCA_002937815.1 Alphaproteobacteria bacterium MarineAlpha6_Bin2
ATTATTTAATAAAGATAATTTTAGGAGTGTAGCTCAATTGGTAGAGCGCCGGTCTCCAAAACCGGAGGTTGTGGGTTCAAGTCCCCCCACTCCTGCCAATATTTGGATATATTAGCAATGAAAAAAGTTAGTGAATTTGTTAAAGAAGTAAAGTCGGAAATGACTAAGGTAACGTGGGCAACTAGAAAAGAAACAATGACGACAACTCTTGCAGTTTTTGTTATGGTTTTTATAGCTGCATTATTTTTTTTATTAATAGATTGGATTTTTTCATCTTTAATAAAAGTAATTCTATAGGAAAAATTGATGGTTGAAGAAAACAATAAAAATAATAATGAAGAAGAAATTAAATCTTCAGAAGAACAATCAGATAATCAGAATGTTAGTACCAATGAATCTAATGAGAATTTGAGTGATGCAGAATCTAATATAGAAAAAGATTTAAAACAAGATGCTCCAAATATAAGAGAAGAAAATCAACAAGGAACGAAAAAAGATACAAATCAAAAAGATGATAAAAAAGAACAAATTCAAGAGAAAAAAGTAGAAAATGAGAAACAAACAAACGCTAAGTGGTATGTTATTCAAGCTCATTCTGGATATGAAGCTAGGGCAATTGAAAGTATAAAAGAAAATGCAAAAAAAAAAAAATTATCACATTTTTTTGATGATTTTCAAATACCAACTCATAATGTGACGGAAGTTAAAAGAAGAAAAAAAGTTAATACAGAAAAAAAAATCTATCCTGGGTATATGCTTGTTAAAATGGAGATGAATAATGATACATGGCAATTAGTGCAAAAATCAAATAAAGTTTCTAGTTTTGTTGGAAATAATAAAAAACTTGTACCGTTATCAAATACGGAAGCTATGAGAATGCTAAATAAAAGAGATGACAACATTGAGGCGTTAGCGCCAAGTATAATCTATGAAGTTGGTGAGCAAGTTAAAGTTTGTGACGGACCTTTTGCTTCTTTTAATGGTATGGTTGAAGAAGTTGACGAAGAAAAAGGCAAATTAAAAGTTTCAGTTTCAATATTTGGTAGATCTACTCCAGTTGAATTAGAGTATACACAAGTGGAAAAAATGTAATAGATTTATATATTAAAAATTATGGCAAAAATAATAGACGGTTATATAAAATTACAAATTCCAGCAGGACAAGCAAATCCAGCTCCTCCAGTTGGCCCAGCATTAGGTCAAAGAGGTCTAAATATTATGGAATTTTGTAAATCTTTTAATGAAAAAACTAAGAAAGAAAAACCTGGTATGATCATACCATGTGTTGTGACGGTCTTTTCAGATAAAACATTTCAAATTAAAACAAAAAAATCACCAGCATCTTTTTTTTTAAAAGAAATTGCAAATTTAACAAAATCTAGTAGAAATCCAGGAAAAGAAATTATTTGTGAAATTCCTAAATCAAAAATTGCTGAAATTGCAGAAAAAAAAATGGATGATCTTAATGCGCATAGTATTGAACAAGCTTCTAAAATAATTGAAGGAACAGCTCGCTCAATGGGATTCAAAGTTGTTGAGTCTGGAGATATTAAAGTAGATGAAAATTTAAAAAAACAATTATTAATTAAACCAACCCCAACAGAAGAACCAGAAGAAAAAGAATTAGTTAAAGGTTCTGGAGATGAAGCTCAATCTGAAAAGGGAGTAGATTCTGAAAAGGAAGTAGATAATGAAAAAAAATAGTAAAAGACACCAAAAAAACAAAAAAAATGTATTAAATAAAGAAGCATATTCTTTATCTGATGCAGTTAAAACAATTAAAGGTATAACAAAAGCAAAATTTGATGAAACAGTAGAAGTAGCTGTCATTTTAAATAAAGAAAAAAGTAAAGGAGAAGGTTTGTCTAGAGGTTATTCAAAACTTCCATATGGAACTGGAAAGAAACTTAAAATAGGAGTATTTGCATCAGGAGACAAAATAGATGAAGCAAAAAAGTCTGGCGCAGATGTTGTAGGCAGTGATGATTTAATAAAACAAGTTAAAGAAGGAAAAATTGATTTTGATATTGCGATTTCAACACCAGAAATGATGAAAAATTTAGGTGTTTTAGGAGAAAAATTAGGACCACTTGGTATTATGCCAAATCCAAAGACTGGAACAGTTACTGAAAATTTATCTAAGGTAATTAAAGATATAAAAGAAGGACAAATTCAATTTAAATCAGAAAAAGGAGGAATTGTACATGCAGGTGTAGGTAAAATGAGTTTTTCTGATGAAAATTTAATATCAAATATAAAAGGTTTTTTAGATGCGATAAATAAATCAAAGCCTGATATAATAAAAGGAAAGTTTATAAATAAAATTTTTTTAAGTTCATCAATGGGTCCTAGTTTAAAAATAGGTTCTGTAAAATAATAATTTTCTTGATTTATATATTTTTTTAATTA
>PTKQ01000114.1 GCA_002937815.1 Alphaproteobacteria bacterium MarineAlpha6_Bin2
TCTTTTTTTTTTTTATTTTTTCTCCCAGCATTTTTCCAAGTGAAGCACCGCTATCAACAGAACCAAATTCTTTTTTAATTTTTTTTTGTTCTTTATCTTCTACATCCCTAATTGATAAATAAACAATTTGATCTTCATTATCTATTTTTTTAATCATAGCATCTATTTTTTCATTTGGAGCGAATCTTTTTGGATTTTGTTCAGATTCATCAATTGATAAGTTTTCTCTTTTTATAAAACCATCTAAATTATTTTTTAATTTTACTTTTATTCCGTACTCTTTTGTATGGATAATTGAACAGGTAACTATTTCCTTAAGTTTAATTTGTTTTATTTTTTCTTTAAATGGCCCATTAGTTAGTTGTTTAATTCCAAGCGATACTCTTTGTTTTTCTTTATTAACATCAATAATTACTGATTTTATTTCATCACCAGTTTTGAATTTTAAAATTGATTTATTGTCCCACTCCCACTCGATATCAGAGACATGTACCATTCCATCTAAATTTTCATTTATATTTACAAAAATTCCATAATCTGTAATAGTTCCAACCTTACCTTTAATAATATCACCTTTTTTATATTTTTTAGCATACTCTTCCCATGGATTAGTCTCATCAAGTTTCATTCTAAAACTTAACTTTCTCTTTTTTGTATCAAGTTCAAGGATTGATACATCTACTCGTTGACCTAATGTAACAATTGTTTTTGGATCAGTTATTTTTTTGTCCCAAGTCATTTCTGATATATGAATTAAACCTTCAATACCATCTTCTAATTCAATAAAAGCACCATATTCAGTTATTTTATTTATTTTACCTGAATACATTTTTCCAACTTTATATTTTTTTTCTATATTTTGCCATGGATCTTTCGTAAGTTGTTTTATTCCTAGAGAAATTTTTCTTGATTCTTTATGAAATTTTATTATTTTGACTTTTACTTTTTGACCTATTTTTAAATGATCAGAAGGGTGATTAACTCTTTTCCATGATATATCTGTTAAATGTAATAAACCATCACAAATACCAAGATCAATAAAAACGCCATAATCAGTAATATTTTTAGCAATACCCTCAACTATTTTTCCTTCTTGGAAATCTTTTTCTTTATAATTTTTAGTTTTTCCAAGTTTTGATTCTAAAAAAGCCTTTCTTGAAATAACAATATTGCCTCTTTCTTTATCAATTTTTAATATTTTAAATGTTTGCTCAACCTCTAATAAATGATTTATATCTTTAACAGGCTTGATATCAACTTGACTTCCCGGTAAAAAAGTTATTACACCATTGATATCAACTGTGTATCCACCTTTTACCTTTCCGTATATTATTCCATTTACGTTTTTATTATTTTTTTGAACTTTAATAAACTCATCGTAGGCTTCTGCTTTCCTAGCTTTCTCTCTACTTAAAATTGGTTCACCATTTTTGCCTTCCAATCTTTCTACATATATATCAATTTTATCCCCAATTTTAATTTCTTTATCCTTATCACAAAATTTAAATTCTTCCAGAGAAATTCTTCCCTCGCTTTTTAAGCCAGCATCTATAAGTGCTTGATTATTATCAATGGATATAACTTTTCCATGTACAACTGTTCCTTCAGAATTTTTTTCTTTTTTTAAAGTTTCTTCAAGTAAATTTTTAAAATTTTCAACCATTATTTAATTTTATGTTATTGACTTTAGGCAATTTTTTAAATTTTTAAAGTTTTTTTTTGTTTTTTAACTTATTTTTGCACCTAAATTATTTATCAGATTTACAAAATCCGGAAAACTTGTTTTTATACAATTACTTTCATTTATTTTAATTTTTTTTACAGAAGCAATCCCCATGATTAAAAAAGACATTGCAATTCTGTGATCAAAGTTTGTTTGTATTGTTGATCCACCATATGGTTTGTTTTTGTTACTTATTATACTTAAACCATTTAATTTTTTTTTTACTTTTACTTTGCATTTTAATAAACCACTATAAATTGAATCTATTCTATTACTTTCTTTGTATTTTAACTCTTCTCCTCCTGAAAAAGAAGAATTACTAGAGGCAAAAGCAGCAATTATTGAAAATATTGGGATTTCATCTATCATGCCACTCACCGTTTTTTTTTCTAGATGAACACCTTTTAGTTGACTACTTTTAAAAGTTATATCTGCAATTTCTTCATTTGAAACACACCCTTTTTTAGAAATATGGATATTTGCATTCATTTTTTTTAAAACATTAAAAAAAGTGGATCTAGTTTTGTTAATATTAACATTTTTTATTTTTATTTCTGAATTTGGAGTAATTAGTGCAGCTGCACCCACAATGGAAGCAGAGGAAGGGTCACCAGATATTGTTATATTTTTAGCAATTAATTCTTTTTGACCTTTTAATAAAATTAAATTTTTATTCTTTTTTCTTT
>PTKQ01000115.1 GCA_002937815.1 Alphaproteobacteria bacterium MarineAlpha6_Bin2
AAGAACTAGGTTTTCCCGTTACTCTATTTGTAACTACAAATACAATTCTCCCCGGTAATAAGAATTATCTTAATTGGGATGAAATTCGACTATTACAAAATGAAGGAGTAATAATTGGTGCTCACTCTCATTCACACAGTCATCTTCCTACTTTGACTGTAGAGAAATTAATAGAGGAAATAGAAAATTCAAATAAAATATTTTTAAAAGAACTTGGAGAAATACCAACTCTTTTTGCTTATCCCTATGGAGAAGCAGATGTAAAAATTATGGACTTATTAAAAGACTATAAATATAAAGTTGCCTTTGGTCAGCATTCAGGTGGCATTAACGAAACATCCAATATGTATTATCTTCCTCGCTTCTCTCTAAATGAAAAATATGGCGATATTGAAAGAGTGAGATTTACTGCAAGTATAAAAGGTCTGGGTGTCTACGATTTCATCCCAACAAATCCTCATATTATTGACAATCCTCCTTATATTGGCTTTTCACTACTGGATGAAACATTATCAAATAATATTAATTGCTTTGTTTATGATAAGAAGGGTCAGGTAGACAAAGATATATTTAAATTTAATGAAAGAATAGAAATACGATTAAATCGTAGGCTCAGTCAAGGTCGATCAAGATTAAATTGCACTGCAAAAGATAAGAATAACAATTGGCGATGGTTTGGTTATCAATTCTATAATAGTGAAAATTAACTTAAGATTTTCTGATAACAGATTTTACGCCATCGAATTGAATTAATTTATTTATTTTAATAATAGACTCAATAGTTTTGACATAATTTTTATCCTTAGCATAAAACTTTAGATACTGAACAAGAATTATAGGATCTAATTCTGAATTATTTTTTCTTAGTTGTTTTCTTTTTTCTCTAAAATCTTTATAGGCTGAATGAGTATTTAAATTTTTAAAATAGGATCCAACACTTTGATTAATACTAGAAAAAAATTTAATCAAATGTTTTTCTCCATTGTTTCGATATATTGGCTCAACACCATTTTTAATATCAAAAGTATATTCTCCAAAAAGTGCATTAAATTCTTTAGCAAAACGAGAAGTTCCCCAACCACTTTCGTTGGCTGCCTGAGCAAGCACAATGGAGTTTGGAATCACATCAACTGATTCAAGAAGGGCTTCTATAATATCAATCTTGTGTTTATTAAGTGTATTAATGTTATATTGAGAGGCCAAGTGCTCTAAAAACTGTTGATCATTCCTATTAAGAGTTTTGTATACAACAAGTAATTCCTTAATTTCTAACAATCTTTTTCTATTAGCACGGATCTTTGTGTTTTCTTGGACTACAGCTGGTAAAATTGAAATAATAAATTGTTCTTTTTTTATCTTTACATCCTTAATCAAATGAAGTTCATTTGGTAGTGTTTGTAAATCAAGAACAGGAATTTTACCTTCTAAGATCACTGTTTCAAGATCAAAATTATTTAAATTTATTGATTGATCAGCAGATTGATTATTTTTATCATTATTTTTACCTGAAATAAAATTAATGGAAAGATCTTCACGAACAATAAATCCTGGTAGTATTTTCGTAATTTTTTGATTGCTAACATTATCTTTAAATAAGGAAATATTTATAATGGAGTCAATAATTAACGAAATTCCACAAACAATTAGTGTTATAGAAAATAACAAGAAAAAATGAATTCTGTGATCATTATTTAGCATATCTTTCATTTTAGATATTACTCTTCCTGGTAGAAATTTAAGAGTAAGTGGGTTTGGCGTTGGTTCAATCTGTATAAACATTAAAGTATTATATATAGTGAATATTATGATAAACGTATAAAAAATATTTTGAAAAAGAATTTTCTTGTGGATTTCTAGTATTTTTGAAGACCTATAATGTCATATACCTTAGTTAAAACAATATCTGCTTCAACTATTGCCTTATTTTTTCCATCCATCAAAATGGAGTCCAAATACAATTGATCTTTCATCAATTTATTGATTTCTTTGCCAATAGGCTGAATTTTTTCTACAACTAAATCGGATAGATCTTTTTTAAATAAAGAGAACTCTTTTCCTGCGTATTGTTGAGAAACATTCTCAGTTGAAATATCTTTTAATGCAGCAAAGATTAACAATAGATTAAAAGCTTCAGGTCTTGTAGATGCTTCTTTAGTATTTGCAGGTAAAGGTAGGGGGTCCGTCTTCGCTTTTTTAATTTTTTGTACAATTTGATCTGGAGAATCACTCAACATTATACGTGAATACTCAGATATATCAGACTTGCTCATTTTTTTTGTGCCATCGCGCAAACTCATCACACGTGTTCCTTCACCAAATATGAGTGGTTTGGTAAGGGGAAATAAATTTGTTTTAAAATCATTGTTAAATTTTTGTGCAATA
>PTKQ01000116.1 GCA_002937815.1 Alphaproteobacteria bacterium MarineAlpha6_Bin2
AAGTTATAAAAAGAAATTAAAGCAGAAACAATTGATTGCGATGCAGGTGATATTCAAAGTGTAACTTCTCTTTTTGAATCAACAGATAAATCTATTGGAACGCCAAATCTTGTTGTTTACAATCCTTCAGCAAGAGTAAGAGGAAGTATTACAGACTTGGATGCTGAAGAAACTCGTAATGCAATAAATATAACATGCTTTGGAGCTTTTCTAGTTGCACAACAAGCTTCACGCAGAATGTTATTACGTGGAAGTGGAAGTATATTTTTCACAGGAGCATCAGCAGGTATTAAAGGTTTTGCTAACTCATCTGCTTTTGCTATGGGTAAGTTTGGCCTTCGGGGATTAGCTCAATCTCTAGCAAGAGAACTACATCCTAAAAATATTCACATCGGTCACTTTGTAATTGATGGAGGTATTCGTGTTAAACATAACCCTGTTAACCGATATTTAGATAAAGATGACATGCTTGATCCAGATGCAATAGCTAAATCTTACCTAGAATTCCACCGTCAAGATAGGAGTGCATGGGCATGGGAAATTGAATTACGCCCTTGGGTAGAAAAATTTTAAAGATTAAAATTCTTCATATAATTATAAAATTTATATGGTCATTTGAGTTGATCAAAATAGTTAAAAAAAAAATTGCTGTCGGTGGAATAAGTACAGAATGCAGCACATATTCACCTTTGTATCAAAATGAAAAAGATTTTGAAAGTTTACAAAAAAAAGAATTGCTAGATCTCATTGAATTTCCTTTTGAAAATTATAATATTGAAATATGTCCGATTTTTTTTAATAGATCTGTTCCTGGAGGACCTATTGAAACTTCATATTTTATAAAAGTAAAAGATGATTTCATTAAACAACTTCAAGTAATATGCCCTCTAGACGGAGTATTGCTTATTATGCATGGAGCAATGTATGTTCCGAATATTAATGATCCTGAAGGAGAATGGATTTCTTCAGTTCGTGAAATTGTTGGTAAAGATTGTATTATTTCTGTTAGTTTTGATCTTCATGGTCAAATAACAAATAAAATCATCAAAAATATTGATGCTTTTGCTGCCTTTAGAACAGCGCCACACATCGATGTTTCTAGAACATATAAAAGGGCCTCTCAAATGCTTGTAAATGCATTAACAACTGGTGTTCGTCCAACCGTTTTATGGTCAGCTATTCCTGTTTTAGTGTCTGGAGAAATGTCCTCAACTTTAGTTGAACCTTGTAAATCCATTTATGCTAGTCTTGATAAAATAGATGAAAGAAAAGGTGTTCTAGATTCAAATTTAATGATCGGTTATGTGTGGGCTGATACTGAACGTGCAACAGCAGCTGCAGTTGTGACATGCTCCAATACAAATACTGGCGCTGATGCATGTAGAGAAATTGCTAATCTCTATTGGAATAGTCGTGAAAAATTAAAACTTGATATGAAATCAGGAGATATTTATTCTGCCATTTCATGTCTTCCAAATACTTTTTCCATCATGGCTGATAGCGGTGATAATCCAACAGCTGGTGGAGTGGGTGATAGAGCTGATGTACTGGAGATAATATTAAAAGAAAATATTCAAAACGTTTTATTTGCTGGCATTGCATCTACCAGTGCCTACAATCAATTTTTAAACCAAAAAAAATTTACTATTGGTGGTAATCTTGGAGGTGGTGGACCATCATTAGAATTAGTAGCTGACGATGTATTCTTTAAAGAGGGGTGCGCAATTGTTAGTATTCAAAATATTAAATTGGTTATTCCAAAATACAGAAGACCTTTTCATTATTTATCTGATTTTGAGAAATTAAATTTAAATTTAAGGGATTTTAATCTGTTGGTAGTTAAATCAGGCTATCTATCTCCAGATTTACAAAAATTATCAGTACCGTCCTTTATGCTTTTAACTAAAGGTGCAGCCAATCAGAATTTGCAGAAAATTGAAAACAAAAACAGAAAAAAACCTATTTTTCCTTTTCAAAATTTTAATGAATTTGTTCCAAAAGTATCTAATGGATCAAATACAAATTAATTGCTATAATGAAAAGAGAAAATAATTGATTGTTCATTAAATTAAAGGAGAATAATAATGGCTAAAGGAAGAAATGCTAGAAAAGAAAAGAAGAAACCAAAAAGTAAAAAATCTAAAAAATCTAAGTCCAAAAAAGAATCTTAGGCCTTTAGCTTAAAATATTATTTACCAACATTAAAATTAATATGCAGGCGGCTGCTATGAAAACTATTTTTAATGGCTTACGTCCAGGAAGCAATGGCTTATTAAATCTGTTCCACATATCTTTTAATTTATGCATAGAACAACTCCTTAGTTCCAATCTAATAACTAGAACTATGATT
>PTKQ01000117.1 GCA_002937815.1 Alphaproteobacteria bacterium MarineAlpha6_Bin2
AAAATTACTAAAAAACTGCTTTTTTTTGATAAAAAATTAAAATCTAATAATATTAATCCAGGAACTACGGCTGATTTAACTGTTGCAACGCTTTTCATAGAAAAAGTAACACAAAAATAACAAAAAAAAATATAGATAAATTTAGAAAATATAGTTAACATTGATTTTTATATCACTGTGTCATGTTTTTTAAAAATTTATTTAAACTAGGAGGGATATCCATGGCTAAAATTAATAAAGTACTAGTTGGTGAGTCACTTGTTGGTGATGGTAATGAAGTTGCGCATATTGATTTAATTATCGGACCAAGAGGTAGTGCAGCAGAAACTGCTTTTTGTAATACTTTATCTAATAATAAAGATGGATTTACATCTTTGCTCGCAGTTGTAGCACCTAATTTACCTACTAAACCAAACACTGTAATGTGGAATAAAGTTACTATTAAAGGTGCAACACAAGCAGTACAAATGTTTGGACCAGCTCAAACTGCGGTAGCTAGAGCTGTTTCAGATTCAGTTGAAGATGGAACAATTCCATCTGGAGAAGCTGATAATGTCTTTATTTTAGTAGGAGTATTTATTCATTGGGATGCAAAAAATGACCAAAAAATCTATGATTACAACTATCAAGCTGTAAAAGAGTCCATTGAAAGAGCTATTAAAGATGAACCAAAAGCTAAAGATGTTGTAGCACAAAAGGCATCAGCAGAACATCCATTTGGAAAGGTAAAAATTTAAAAAAAATTTTTCCAAAGTATTTATTAAAAGCGAGGGATAATTCTCTCGCTTTTCTTTTTTACAGTTTTTTATAAATAATCTTTTTTTCATGTAATGCATTAGATAATAAGACACCTGAAATACCTTTTTTTTTTAACAAAAAAATATCATTATTATCTCTTATGCCACCAGCCAAATAAAATTCTTTTTTTAAGCCAGATTTAATTTTTTTATATTTGCTTATGTTTGGACCTTTTTTGCTTCCAACGTTATCTAGAGACATTAAAATAATTTTTTTAGGCCATAATTTTTTTTCTTTAATTAAAGAAGGGGGCCCCAAAAATATATTATTTTTAAAATCAAGAGAAAGAATAATTTTATCTTTTTTTACATTTTTAATAATTTTTTTTAATTCTAAAATATTTTTTAAAGTCTCTGAACCAATAATTAAAGTGCAGGCTAAATTCTCAAAATATTTAAAATCTAAATATGTCTTAATTCCATAATCTACCCAAAATTCTATTTCTGGATAGTCAGCAATAATTGATTCTATAATTTTAAAATTATTTTTATTTCCTGTAATCGCATTCAAGTCTGCAATATAAAATTTTTTAAAATCGTATTCATTTAACAAACTTTGAATTACGTGTTCTAGTTCACAAGAATTTAGTATTTTTGATTTTATAGCCTTATATTTTTTTCTTTCACCAGCGAAAGCCTTTACTACAATATTATTTAATATATCAATTGCGGGTATTAATTCCATTATGAGAAAAATATTTATATGTGAATACGTAACAGGCGGTGGTTATATCAATAAAAAAATTTCTAAAAAATTATTTATACAAGCAAATATAATTTTAAAGTCTTTATTAAACGATTTCAACAAAATATCTAATCTTAAAATAATTTATACTTGGGATTATAGATATAAAAGAACTATAAACTTAAAAAACACACAATGTGTTTTTATAAAAAAAAATCCATGGAAAATATGGAGCTCTTTAATTAAAAAAAGTGATTTCTTTTTCCCTATAGCTCCAGAAAGTGATGGGAAATTACTAAAATTTGTAAAATTTGGTAATTCTCAAAAAAATAATTTAATTGGAAGTGATATTGTTGCTATTAAAACAGCAAGCAGTAAATATAAAACCTACAAGATGTTCCAAAAATATTCTATTCCAACAATACCAACATTTAAAAATATAAAAAAAATTAACTGTAAAAATTATAACAAATGGGTTATTAAACCAGATGATTGGGCTGGATGTGAAAAAAATCACATTTTTAGCAATAAAAATAAAATGCTTAATTTTATTAATTTAAATAAGAATTATGTAATTCAACCGTTGATTAAAGGTGAAAGTTATAGTGCAAATATTATTTCTGACAAAAGTAAATTTAAAATCTTAAATTTTAACAAACAAAAAATTTTCTTTAATAAAAAAAAAATTACTTTTAATGGAACAAAATTCTTAAAAAAAATAGCTTATGAAAAAAAAATAAAAAAATATATTGATATCATTGTTAGTAAACTTTC
>PTKQ01000118.1 GCA_002937815.1 Alphaproteobacteria bacterium MarineAlpha6_Bin2
GGCATGCAATTCTCCGACATCATCACCGAGCACAGCGCCAGCAAGGTGACGCTGAGCGGCAATTTCAATTTTGACGGCGTCAACGAAGCGCTGCAATCGATTGATGATGAACTTGGGCGTTTCATCACAAAAAACACTTTTATTCTTATTCAAGCATTCTTTAAGAATTTCAATTTGAAAATGCGGAGGAACTGCGATGGCTACAATATCGATTTTAATATCACTAACTAATTCCTTCCAACTACGATAAGTTTTGCTAATTCCTTTTTCTTTGCTAATTTTTTTTGCATTAGAATAATTTTTTGAAGCAATTCCATAAACTTCAATATTATTTAATATAAATGCATCTATTAATACTCTTGATCCGTGGCCTAGACCAATAATTCCTGCTTTTAACATCTTAAAATTAATTATAATTCATTTACCATTTAATTTAAACTTTATGACATAGCATTTAATTAATTTTAATCTTTAGTTAATTAAATTATTTAACTAATTATTTTTTAGACCTGTTGTCTAGTAAGTCTAGCTACTGGTTTCTCTATGATTGGAATATGTATGGCTGCGGAAACAAAACCAAGTGCTACACAAATCCACCACATTACATCATAGGATCCATAATAATCAAAAAGTCTTCCTCCCATCCAAGAACCTAAAAAAGAGCCCATTTGATGGGATAAAAATGCAATTCCATATAGCATAGACATATAATAGGGGCCAAAAACAACTGATATTATTCCACTAGTCAGAGGGACAGTTGAAAGCCAAAGCACACCTAAAATACTTGCAAATAATAAAACCGTTATTTCATTTTTAGGCAAAATAATAAAAAGAAGAAACAAAACTGATCTTAAAGAATACAAAAGTGCCAATAAATTTTTCTTTGAAAGCCTATCGCCTAAATGACCAAATAACAGAGTACCTATAATATTAAACAAACCAATTAATGCCAATGACCATCCACCTAGCCATAAAGGCAAACTTTCATCTTTTAAAAATGCTGGCAAATGAACGGCAACAAAAGTGACATGAAATCCACAAACAAAAAAGCCAGTAGTTAAACAATTAAAACTTTTAGACTGAAAAGCCTCTTTTAAGGCTTCTTTAATAGTTTGATTTGTACCTTGTGTAGAGGATGCTGATTTTCCTGAAAAATTTAATACAAAAGAAAAAATTAACATGACCGAAGCAACGAAAATCAAATAAAATAATGAATCTGACCAGCTAAATTTTTGAATTAAATAAGCAACAATGGGAACCATCACAAATTGGCCAAATGAACCTGCTGCCATAACAACACCTAACGATAATGTTCTATTTTCAACTTTAACAGATTTCCCAACAGCTCCTAGCACCACAGCTGTTCCACATCCTGCTGCTCCAATACCAAACAATGCTTGTGAACCAATTACATCAAAGGAAGTATTGAGGTTAGACATCCATATCAATGCTAACATTGCCATTATGATTCCAAGCAATGAAGCTTTACCAGAGCCATATTTATCAGATAGAGCTCCAAACAAAGGAGAACCAACACCTATTAGTAAAACTTGAAGTGCTACAGCAAAGCCAAATACTTCTCGACCAACATCTAAATAATTACTGATTGGAACAAGATACATCCCAAAAGAGTGCCTGATACCAAATGAAATAAATAAAAGGGCGCCACCACCTAAAATAACAAAAATTGGAATAAGATTTTTATTGCTTCCTTGTTTCATCTAATGATTCCTAAGCAGTATTGAATTGCCTTTTGAAAACTAATATTTTGGAAAAAATACATGTATAGTATTGATGTTGATAATAATAATAATGCAATACCTCTTAAATACCAAATAAATCTATGATAAGAAAATTGTAGTTTGTTAGCTGATCCTAAACGATTTGAAATGAATAATGTAAGTTCGATCCATATCCAACATAGAATGAATGTTATTAAAACAAAAAAGATAGCCATAATTCAATATTTAACTATATAGAATTAGAATTAATGATCGGAGCTTTTTTTAAAAATAAAGATTGGGCTCATTGGGCTTATGGTGGGTTAACTTTATTGATCAGTCTTTTATGGATCCAAGTACAATTTACTGTTGCTTTAAATACCTGGTATGGAGGTTTCTATGACTTATTGCAAAATGCTGGTGATTATGTTGAGAGACCAAATGAAGGTATAACTCTTTTTTTTAGTAAATTAATTTCTTTGGATTATATATTAAATGGTTTTGAAG
>PTKQ01000119.1 GCA_002937815.1 Alphaproteobacteria bacterium MarineAlpha6_Bin2
TTTATAAATATTTAATTTTTCCTCCAGAGTCTCTAAAGATTTTTTTGTAGTATCCAAATATATCTTTGATCCAACTTTAAATAAAAAAAAATCTTTTAGTATTTTTCCTTGAGGGGATAGCAAAGAAGCATAAATTGCTCGATTATTCTTTACTTTATTTATATCATTAGTAATGATTCCTTGTAGAAACGGGACGATATCTTTGCCAACAAAAGAAATCAATGATCTATTATTTAATTTGCAATACAACATATAACAAAAGTAATTATTAACTTATAGATATGAAAGTACTTTTTATAACTTCTACTAGAATAGGTGATGCAGTTTTAGCTACAAGTGTTTTAAATTATATAATAAAAACATATCCACGGAGTTCTATTTTTTTAGCTTCCGGTAATGAGCCTGTACCAATTTACACTAATTATAAGAATATTAAAAAAATCTTTCTTATAAAAAAGAAAGTATTTAAAATCCATTGGCTTGGACTTTGGTTTAAAACTGTTCCCATAAAATGGGATATCGTGATTGATTTAAGAGGATCTATTATTTCACATATACTTTTTACTAGGGACAAATATATTTATAAATCATTGGATAAAAATATCCATAGATTAGATGAATTAACTTCTTTAATGAAGACTAAAAATTTACCATCACCTTCGTTTCCTCTTAGTATAGATAATTTGTCTAAAGCAAAGAAAAAATTATCAAAATTAAAAAATATTATAGCAATTGGTGGATCGGCAAATTGGCCGGCAAAAGTATGGTCTGCACAAAAATTTGGGAAATTAATTAACATGTTATTGAGAGACAAAAATTTTAAAAAGAATGCATCTATAGTTTTTTTTGGATCCTCGAGAGATAGAAAAGATACTAGAAAAATTATAAGTTATATAAAGACAAAAAACATAAAAAACTTTTGCGGTAAATTAAATCTTTTAGAAGTATGCGCTTATTTAAAAAAGTGTAAAATTTTTATAGGAAATGACTCTGGATTAATGCATATAGCAGCTACAACTGGTATACCAACAATAGGTTTATTTGGCCCTAGTTTGGAATTACGTTACGGACCGAGAGGGAAAAATGCTCATTTTGTTAGAACAAAAAAAAGTTATTATGAATTAACAGGAAACAAAGATTTTAACTGGAATACAAAAAAAAATTTAATGAATTCATTATCTATAAAAAGTGTATATAATAAGATTCGCAAGGTTTTATGATAGTTTATTTTTCTTTTAACTTTGTACAACTAATAAATCTTGAAGATCAGTTGTAAAATTTGACGAGCATTTATTTTTTTTCATTAGCCACATTTTTTGAATTCCTTCAGATGCAATTTGTAAAGAATTTTTTCCATATTTTCGGTTTATAAAGTCAAAAGCATTCATTAACATTTCTTTTTTTTTATTACTTTGTTTAAATAAATTCAAATCTAGACCATCAGATTCCAATCCAGACAAAACAACACCAGCTTTTTGATATAAATATCCCTTTTTAAATATTTTATTTAGACCACTTAAAACTTTTTTATTCAGAGTGATTATATTATTTGTTGGTAAATCTAAAGGGATAGAAATGCTGTTTGCATAATATTCTTCAGATTTTCTATTAAATGGGCTAGTTCTAATATAGAGGTTAATATTATTTGCAACTAATTTTTCATTTCTTATTTTTTCTGCTGCTCTTGATATGTATGTAGAAACAGCTTCACGGATATCTTTTAATAAAGATATTCTTTTTCCAAATGATCTTGATACAGAGCAGCTTTTTCTTAATTTAAAATTATTTTCTAAATCGTAACAAGACATTCCTTCTAATTCCATTTTTGTTTTTAATCCTAAAATATTTATATTTTTTCTTATCCAACTGTTATCTTGTTTTATAAAATCGTTAGCATTATAAATATTATTTTTTATTAAAAACTTAGATAATTTATTTCCAATTCCCCAAATTTTTTCTACTTTTATTGTTTCCAGAATTGTTTTTTTATTTTTTATTTTTGTAATATCAAAAACACCTTTGATTTTAGGATTATCTTTTACAATATGGTTTGCAATTTTTGCAAGTGTTTTAGTTTCACCAATTCCAACACTTACTGGAATGCCAGTCCATTGAAATATGATTTGTCGTACTTTCATTGCATATTTAGAATAATCATAAATTTTTCTAAGACTTGATATTTCCATAAAAGCTTCATCAATTGAGTAAATTTCTATATCAGGAAAGA
>PTKQ01000012.1 GCA_002937815.1 Alphaproteobacteria bacterium MarineAlpha6_Bin2
GGATATAGCAATGATTTTGTGAGATTTTAACATAATAGAATTATAAAACTTTTTTATAAAATTTTGATTTTTATAAGCACCGTGGACTGTAGTAACAAATTTTATACCCCTACACATACAACATGCATAATAAGAACTCCAGGCCGGCGCTCTGCTTCGAGCGTGTACAATTTTTACTTTATATTTTTTTATTATCCAAGCTAATCTAAAAATATTGATAATAATTATTAATGGATTTTTGGAATTCAATGGGAGTTTGACGTGAATGATATTCTCTAAAATTAAATTTCTTACTAACGAACCTCCTGATGAAGCAACAATCACTTTCCAGCCCATTTTTTTCATAAAGCTCGACACCTCGAGTGTTCCTGCCTCAGCTCCACCGAGCTCCATACTAGGCACAATTTGTAAAATTACTTTTTTTGTTTCTATATCCATAAATATTAAAATTTATTCAATTATATTTTTTTTTTTTATAAAATTTTAGCAGAAAAAGAATTCATATGGTGTATAATATACTTTGTGTTGGGATATCTAAATAAAGTAATATTTTACTTAAAAAGACAGTTAAAACTTTTTTTTAAATGGTTGCATATGCTTTTTGAATGGTTGCTTACACCTTTAAATAAAGTAATATTTTACTTAAAAAGACAGTTAAAACTTCTTTTTGAATGGTTGCTTATACTTTTTAAATGGTTGCTTACACCACGTGAAATAATTCTTCGCCAAAGAGACAGAATTTACAATCTTAAACTGTCTACCAAAATACAGGGATGTATTTTATCTTTTATAATCATTTTTTTTAGCTGGATGGTTTATTCTAGTTTGTTTTATGTCCAATTTGATGAACTTATTGCTATAAAAAATAAAAAAATATCTGCATTAACTGATAATTTATTATTAGCAAAAGAAGACCAAAAAAAGCTTGGCGTGCTTGAAAAAAACTATGAAAAAACAATATCTGCCTTCCTTGAAAATACTGAATCTAATTTAGAAACTATAGAAAAAACAATCATAGCAACAGGTTTAGATGCTAATCAACTAGTAGGAAGATCAATTAGAGATATTCCGAGCGGCGGTCCATTTATACCAGAAATGGATGAAAATAAAAATAAACTAGTCCTTAAATTTAAGCCAAAAAAAAATCAAACCTCAAGTAGAGTTAATAATAATATTAAAAGATTGGAAGCATTGCAAAATATTATGCCTAGTCTTCCACTTGTGGCTCCTTTAGATTATTATTGGGTATCAAGTAATTACGGTAAAAGAAAAGATCCTATTAATAAAAGAGATGCATTGCACTATGGAATTGATTTAGTTGCACAAACAAGTACTATAGTTGGAACTACTGCTCCAGGCATGGTTACATTTGCTGGGAAAAGATCAAAATATGGCAAAGTGGTTGAAATAGATCATGGATATGGAATAAGAACAAGATACGGACATTTACATAGCATAAGTAAAAAAAAGGGAGAAGTAGTAGGTTTTCGGGAAGAAATTGGTAAACTAGGTAGTTCTGGAAGAGCAACAGGCCCGCATTTGCATTATGAAATTTTATATGATTATAAAGCCCTGAATCCAGCTAAATTTATTAATGCAGGAAAAAATATATTTAAAAAAGGATAAAAAAAAATGCCAATTTGGGAACAAGGTAATAAAACAAGTAAATATAGCCCACCAGATCCAAAACTTTATAAGGAAATATCAAAAAACAGGGGAACAATACCATCTATTATAAGTGAAAATTCTGAGTTTAAAGGGAATATAAAAACCGACGGTGAAATTCAGATTGACGGTACTGTACGTGGGAATGTTACAGCAAAACAAATCATTCTTGGTGAAACTGGAAAAATTCAAGGAAATGCTACAGCTAGCTTTTTTAGAATTTGTGGAAGATTAGAAGGAGATGGTCGAGCTGAAACAATTGAAATAACAAAAACTGCTATAGTCAAAGGACATACATATAAAAAAACTATTTCTATTGAACACGGTGCAAAAATAGTTGGAAATATTAATGAATTAGAAAGTACAACAGCCAAAGTTTTTAAACTTCAATCCTTAACAAAAAAAAAATTGAAGCTTGGAAAAAATGAGAATAATAAAGAGGACTAAAAAATTAATCAATTCATTTTCATTTATTCCATATTTCTGGATTTTTAGTACAAACTGCATCAATATGTATCTTTTCTCTTTGAATAAATTTTTTTAATTTAAGCTAATTTTTTTTCTAGTTCTTTTTTATGCTCAGTTGATATTGGATATTTTAATTTATCAAGAACTTCGAAAGGTACAACTTGCCAAAAATTCTTTTTTTGGATTTTCCAATTTTGGATAATATATTTTGCTAATCCCGAATTAGTTAAGTTGGCATGTTGTGTTATTAAGTCTATTAACATTGTTTCCCAATACGGTGTATCAATTTTACGAAAAATTACCGAATCTTTATTGATAAAATTATAAAGAACATTTTTTACATCATATATAAATGCCATACCGCCTGTCATGCCTGCAGCAAAATTTTCTCCTATTTTTCCAAGTATAACAACTTTACCTCCAGTCATATACTCACATCCATTATTACTGCAACCTTCGATTACTGCGTCAGCTCCCGAATTTCTAACTGCGAATCTTTCACCTGCTTGACCATTGGCAAATAATTTTCCGCTCGTAGCTCCATATAAAACTGTATTCCCAATAATAGTGTTTTCATGAGGAACAAATTTTGAACCTTTTTTTGGTTTAATTATTATTTTGCCTCCTGATAAACCCTTTCCTACATAATCATTAGCATCACCCTCAACAATAATTTCAATTGGATTTACAAGGAATGCACCCAGGGACTGCCCAGCTGTACCTTCTAATTTAATCTGAATTTTTTCTTTTTGGTTAAATTGAGATTTGTTGTTAGTGATAAAAGAAGATAATTTTGCACCAATAGCTCTATCTGTATTTTTTATAAAATATTCTAGATTAATTTTTTTTATTTTTTTTTGTTTTTGTTTCTTTATAACATCAATTATGATTTTTTTATCTAAAGTTTCTGGAACTTCATTTCTAATTTTTACTGTAGAATAAACAGGATATTTAGATACTGCTTTTACCAGTAAAGAATTTAAATCAACAGTATCAACGGTTATATTGTCTTTGCTAATTTGTCTTAATAAATCGGTTCTGCCAATAATCTCATTAATTGATTTGAATCCCAATTTAGATAAAAACTCTCTTGTTTCTCGCGCAATAAAATTAAAAAGATTGATAACTTTTTCTGGGGTTCCTTCAAATTTTTTTCTTAACTCTGGTCTTTGCGTACATATTCCTACTGGACATACGTCACTGTGACATTGTCGAACAAGAATACATCCCATTGCTACTAGAGAAGTTGTACCAATGCCATATTCTTCTGCTCCTAAAATCGATGCAATTATTACATCCCTCCCAGTTTTAATACCACCGTCTGTTCTTAGAGAAACTTTATGACGAAGATTGTTCATAACTAGTATTTGGTGCACTTCAGATAATCCTAATTCCCATGGAATACCAGCATATTTAATACTAGTTTGAGGACTTGCACCGGTACCTCCTGAATGTCCAGAAATTAAAATGGTATCTGCTTTCGCCTTTGCTACTCCTGCGGCTATAGTTCCAATGCCTGATCGTGCAACAAGTTTTACAGATACTCTTGCCCTTGGATTAATTTGTTTCAAATCATAAATTAATTGTGCCAAATCTTCTATTGAATAAATATCATGGTGTGGTGGGGGGGAAATTAAAGTTACTCCTTTTGTGGAATATCGTAAACTAGCTATTTCATTAGTAACTTTGAAACCTGGAAGTTGTCCTCCTTCCCCTGGCTTTGCGCCCTGTGCCATTTTAATTTCTATTTCTTCACAATTATTTAAATAATTAGCAGTAACACCAAATCTACCTGAAGCAATTTGTTTAACTTTCGAACTTTTATTATCTCCATTTGGTAATTTAACAAATCTTTTTGGATCTTCTCCTCCTTCACCGCTGCATGAGGTTGCGTCAATTCTATTCATTGCAATGGCTAGTGTTTCATGTGCTTCTTTTGACAAAGCTCCATGAGACATGCTTCCGCTTCCAAATCTTTTGCGAATATTTTTCTCAAATTCCACTTTAGTTATAGGAATCTCTTTTTTTACATTTTTAAATTCAAACAAATCTCTAATGTTTATTAAAGATGTATTTGTAACACCTTCGCTGTAAATTTTATATTTTTCATAGGAATTTGTTTGTACAGCGTTTTGCAATGTATGAATTAAATTCGGTTGATAATAATGATTTTCTCCATTTTTTCTGTATTTATAAAAACCACCAATCGGCAGTGATATAATGTCTTCATTAAATGCTTCAAAATGTAAGTTTAGAATTTTTTTTTCGATTGCTTGGTATCCTAATCCTGAAATTCTTGAAGGCATTCCAGGAAATAAATCCGCAACAAGGGTTCTATTTAAGCCAACTGCTTCAAAATTATAGCCTGCTCTATATGAACTTAAAACTGAAATGCCCATTTTTGACATTATTTTTAAAAGACCACTATTAATTGCAGATTTATAATTTTCTAAAGCTTTTGAAACCTTAACATTAAAGACTTTTTTTTCATATCTTTCGTAGATAGTTTGTTCTACTAGATAAGGATTTACGGTTGTAGCGCCAACTCCAATGAGTACTGCAAAAGAATGTACATCTAAGGTATCTGAAGATTGCACGTTGATTGAGGCAAAACTTCTTAAACCTTGTTTAACTAAATGTGTATGAATTGCCCCCACCGCTAAAACCATAGGTATAGGGGCACAATTTATATTTATTTTCCTGTCTGAGATTAATAAATGTTCCACCCCGCTTCTAACAGCTTCCTCTGCCTCCAGTTGAATTTTTTTAATTGATTTTTCTAAATTTTCAGTAGCTTTTTTAGTATTAAAAAGACAATGTATCTCTTTAGATTTTTCTTTAAGCCTTTTTTTTAAAGCATCGTATTCAGCAGTAAATAAAAAAGGTGAATCAAGTAAAATAAAATTACACTGTCTTTCGCTTTCTTCTAAAATATTGCACAAATTTCCTAGTCTTGTTTTTAAAGTCATTACATTGGTTTCTCTAAGTGAATCCATTGGCGGGTTTGTTACTTGACTAAAATTTTGTCTAAAAAAAGGATGTAATCCTCGAAATTTTTTTGAAAGTAATGTGACTGGAGTATCATCACCCATCGAACCCACCGCTTCCTTTTTATCAAAAACCATTGGATCTAAAATTAATTCTAAATCCTCTATATTCCATCCCGAAATTATTTGTCTTTTTCTAAGATCTTGTTTATCAAAATAAGAAACTTTATAATTTGAAGTTTTAATAATTGATCTAAAATTTTTAATTCTTTTTATCCATTTATCATATGGGTGTTTTTCTATTAAATATTTTTTAAGTTCATTTGGACTATAAAATTTTCCTTCTTTCAAATTTACACCCAATAATTGACCAGGGGGGACATGTCCCTTTCTAACAATTTTTGTACTCTCGATATCAACCATACCTGTTTCAGAACCTACAAACAAAATATTATCACTAGTTAAAGAATATCTCATAGGGCGAAAACCATTTCTATCCATACCAGCAATTACCCAATCTCCTCCAAAAGCTGTAATCGCGGCAGGCCCGTCCCAAGGCTCTAAAACAGCATTGCAGTACTTATAAAAATTTTTAACTTTTTGATTTTGATTTTTATTCCCTGATTCTGGAATAGTTAAACACTTGATCATTGGTAATTCCTTTCCTGAATGCAGTAACAATTCATAAAAAGAATCCAACGCCGCGGAATCAGAAGCCCCGTCTTGTATAATTGGACTAATTATATTTATATTCTCTCCTAATTTCTCTGAAAACATTTTTGGTTCATGGATAATAGACCAATTTGTATTACCCTGAATCGTATTAATTTCTCCATTATGAGATAAAACTCTAAAAGGTTGCGCCAAAGACCATGTTGGAAATGTGTTTGTTGAATATCTTTGATGAAATATGGCAAAATTAGAAGTAAATTCTTTATGACTTAAATCAGGATAAAAAGCAACTATTTGTTCAGCTAGGAACATTCCTTTATAAACTATAGATTTAGAAGATAAAGAACATATATAAAAATCATTTTTTGAATTTGATGGAATTCTTTTTTCAATTTTTCTTCTAAGAATAAACAATTCTTTTTCAAATTCTTCTTCGTTTAAATTCTTTGAGTTTTCAAAAAAAATCTGTTCTATTTCAGGTCTAGTTTCATTTGCTTTTTGCCCAAGGGCATCTAAATTTATAGGGACTGATCTCCAACAATAAATTTTATTTCCAGTATTAATAATTTCCTTTTCTACTATTGTTCTACAAATTTCTTGATTAACAAGATTAGTTCTTGGTAAAAAAAACATGCCAACAGCAATATTTTGTTTAGAAGGGCTGACGCCTAATGATCTTATATAATCTTTAAAAAATTCCTGGGGATAATTTAGTTGCAGTCCTGCCCCGTCACCTGTTTTACCATCAGCATCAACAGCACCTCTATGCCATAAAGCTTTTAAAGCAGTGATACCCGCCTCTACAATGCTTCTTTTCGGATTTCCATCAATTGCTGCAACTAGTCCAACACCACAACTATCATGTTCGTTTTTAGGATCATAAACACCCGCTTTGGTAAGCATTGAAACATTTTTTTTCCACAGTTTTATATCATTCATTTTTTTTTTTTATATCCCTATACACTTACTGATTGTTTTAAATTTTCTTCACTTGCGTTATTTGATAAATAATTATTAATAGATTCTGCTGCATCTCTTCCATCTTTAATTGCCCAAACAACTAACGATCCACCTCTAACTATATCTCCCGCAGCAAAAATTCCTGGCTCGCTTGTCATCATAGTTTTATGATCAACTTTAATGGTTCCCCACTGAGTTACTTTTAATAAAGGATAATTAAATAATTTTGGCAACGGCTCTGGATCAAAACCTAATGCTTTTATAACCATATCAACTTTTAATTTAGATATGCCATTTACCAAAATTTTTGGTGTATCTCTTCCAGATGTGTCTGGTTTTCCTAATTTAACCTTTGCTACTTCTATAGTTTCTACTTGTTTATTTCCAAAAATATTAACTGGAGTAGATAACCAATTAAATTCTACTCCTTCTTCTTCTGCATGAGATACTTCTCTCATTGATCCTGGCATATTTTCTTTGTTTCTTCTATATAAACAGATAACTCTTATTGCACCTTGCCTAACTGCTGTTCTTACACAATCCATTGCTGTATCACCACCTCCTACAACAACAACATTTTTTTTTTCTGCGTTTAATTTTCCATTATCAAAATTTGGGACATCATCTCCTAAACCTTTTCTATTACTTGTTATTAAAAAATCAAGAGCTGAGAAAACGTTTGGTAATTTTACGCCTGGAATATCTAAATCACGAGCTTTGTATACACCGGTTGCAATTAAGATAGCATTGTGTTTTTTTCGCAGATGATCAAATGATTTGGTTTTCCCGACTTCAAAATTTTGATGAAATACAATTCCACCTTTTTTTAATATTTGAGTCCTTCTTTCAACTACATATTTTTCTAATTTAAAGTTTGGAATACCATAAATCATTAAACCTCCTGCTCGATCATATCTGTCATATATTTCAATTTGGTATCCCTTTTTTCTTAACTGTTCTGCAGCGGCCATACCTGCAGGGCCTGCCCCTATAATGCCTATAGATTTATTATTTTCGATAGGAGGATTCACCGGTTTAACCCATCCTTTTTCCCACGCAGTATCAGTTATGTGTTTTTCTACACGTCCAATTGTTACCGACTCAAAACCCTTTTCTATAACGCAATTTCCTTCACATAATCGATCCTGGGGACAAATACTTCCACATATTTCTGGAAAATTGTTTGTTGATTGTGAAACTTCATATGCCTCTTTTAATCTATTTTCTGCTGCTAATTTAAGCCAATCTGGAATATTATTTTGTACAGGACAATGAACTTGGCAAAAAGGAATTCCACATTGAGAACATCTAGATGCCTGTTTTTTTGCTTCTTTTTCGTCAAATTGTTTATAAATTTCCTTAAAATCTTTTAAACGTTTCTTGGTGATACGTTTTTCAGGCATTGATTGTTTTTCATTAACAAATTGTAAAAGTTTTGTTGTCATATAAATATAATATACTAAATATTTATTTCTTGTGTATAAAAAATGGTTTTTTTTATTAAAACAAGTAAAACAGCCATTTATTAAGTCACCTTAACTGCCATATTTTTCAAATAATTTATCTATATAATTAATTTTATGCCTACAGAAAATTTGGTTCAAATTTTTTTAACTTCCGTTGTTCAAGGAATTACAGAATTCCTACCGATTAGTTCAACAGGTCATATTTCTTTTTTGAATGAATTATTTAGTTGGAATGATACTAAACTAATATTAATGGTATCTGCGCATTTTGGTACTTTATTTGCAGTTATATATTACTTTTGGAATGACGTAAAAAAAT
>PTKQ01000120.1 GCA_002937815.1 Alphaproteobacteria bacterium MarineAlpha6_Bin2
AAATTTAATAAATAAGATTTATGTAATATAATTAAAATAAACTTTTTAATGAAACTTACTCTATCAAAATTAGATTTTGTTAAATCTTTATCCTTTATTCAGGATATTGTTCAAACTAAATCAACCATACCAATCTTAGCTAATGTTCTTTTGGAAGCAAAACAGGGGAGATTGCATTTATCAGGAACTGATATGGACATGACTATATCAGATAAAATAAAAATTAAGAATATTGAAACAGAAGGCGCAACATGTGTGCCAGTGCATATTTTATATAATGTTATTAAGGAATTATCAGATGATAAATTAATAGATTTAAGTTACGATAAAAATAGTAAAAAACTTTATTTAACTTCATTTAAATCAAAATTTACTTTTTCCTGCTTGCCAAAAGATGATTTTCCGATATTGACAACAGAAAATTATAAAATAAGTTTTTCATTGAAACCTGGTCTCTTGAAAGAAATGATAGATAAAACATATTTTGCCGTTTCAAATGAAGAAGCTCGATATTATTTAAATGGAATTCTTTTTCATACAATTAAATTAAATAATAAATTTTTTTTAAGATCAATAGCAACTGATGGACATAGGTTGGCACAAAATGAAACAGACGCTCCTCCTACAGCAAACAATATTTTTACCACTATTATTCCAAAAAAATTAATTTTTGAATTAAGAAAACTAATTGATGAAGTTGAAAATGAAATAAAAATTGATTTATCAGAAAGAAAAATTAAATTTTCATTTAATGAAACTGTTGTTATATCAAAATTAATTGACGGTAAATTTCCAGATTACGAGAAAGTTATTCCTAAAAATGCAAAAAATTCTTTTTCTATAGATAGAAAAATATTTTTAGAATCTATTAATAGAATTGCGACAATTTCATCAGAAAAGTCTAAAGCCATTAAATTAAATTTGAATAAAAATAAATTAACTATCTCAGCCAATAATTTAGAAGAAGGTGGAAGTGGGATTGAAGAAATTGAAGTAAATTATAACGGTCCCACACTTGATATTGGATTTAATGCTAGTTATTTGAAAGAAATAATAAATCAATTTAATGGTAAAGAAATTACAATTTTATTTTCTAATTCTATAGCCCCAACCATTATAAAAGACTTAACACAATCTAAGACATTATATGTTCTAATGCCAATGAGGGTATAAGGATATATGAGATTAAGATCTATTTATTTAGAAAATTTTAGATCATTCGATAAATTAAGATTAAATGTAAATAAAAGTAATTTTGTTATACTAATCGGAAAAAATGGTATAGGCAAAACAAACTTGCTTGAAGCAATATCATTTTTATCTCCAGGAAAAGGGTTCAGGAATTCAAAACTTCCTGATATTTTAAAAAAAAATTCTTCTTCAAAACATTGGCATATACATTCAAAAATTGAAAATGGTAAAAAAAAATATGAAATTGGAGTTGGTTTTTATATTAATAAATTTAATAGCACAAATAATAACGAGAATAAGAAAATTATAAAAATTAACGGAAAAAAGATAAAAAAACAAAGCGATTTACCCAATCTCTTATCTTTAATTTGGCTTATACCTGAAATGGATGTTTTTTTTCGAACAAGCTCATCTATTAGAAGAAAATTTTTAGATAGATTTATTTTTAATACAAAACCAGATTATATTATTACTGTAAGAAATTATGAAAAAAATTTAAAAGAAAGATATAGATTATTAAAAAATGTTACACGCAATAATTTTTTTTATGAAGAGGGAAAAAATTTAGAAATAGATTTATGGTTAACTAAAATTGAAGAAAAATTAGTAAAGGATGGAATTAAAATATTTTCAGAAAGAAAAAAATTTATTGAAGAATTTAATTCATTACCAACTCATTCTAAAAATTTTCCAGAAATAAAACTTTTGTTATTTGGAGACATAGAGAAAATTTTGTTGTCGAAAAATACGGATTATGTAAGAAAAATTTATTTAAAAAAAGTTTGTGAATCAAGAAAAATTGATTCTATAAAAGGAAGTATTTCTTTTGGTCCAAATAAGAGTGATTTAAGAATATTGTATATTAAAAAAAATATCACTGCGGATGCGTGTTCTACAGGAGAACAAAAAATTATTTTAATCGCTGTAATTATACAA
>PTKQ01000121.1 GCA_002937815.1 Alphaproteobacteria bacterium MarineAlpha6_Bin2
GGGTGGATGATATCGCCATCAAAATAGAAAATGCCGAAAAAGCCAAGGCTGAAAAAAGAGTGCCCGTAGGGAGCGAGGCAAATTGACCTCTTTTTTTTCAGATCTTTAATTATCTCCAAAAGTAATGAGAGTTGATGTCTGAAATCTCTGATTTAATTTCTACATTACAAAAATCAGGCCTTAATGCTGAGTGCCCAAAATGTGGAGTAAGTTCAGGACTTTCTGATTGGCAATTATTTGATGGTTTGAAACCATTTCCAAAAGATGCTGAAGAAAAAAAACAGGTGATGGAAGAAGCACTAGAAAAAGATTGGGAGGAACTAAAAAAAGATAAAGAAAATATTGCAGTTTCAGAACGAAGCGCTGCTGCTGGCGGAATAGGAAAAATTGCTGAAGTATTAATTCCAGCAATGAAAAGATTTGGTTACCCAATAGAGGACTGTCGTTTTCTAGCAAGCCCAATTGATTACATAATTTTTGATGGAGCATCACAGGGAAATGTTAGTCATATCACATTCATGGATATCAAGACAGGAGCTCAGGCTTTAAAAAAAGGTGGAGGCCTTGTTACACATCAAAGAAAAATCCGTGATGCCGTAAATGACAATAATGTAAAATTCAAGGTGCTATAGATGGATAATTCTTTTTTTGACATATTTCATCACGCGCGTAGGATTTTATGTAAATGCCCAGAATGTGATGAAATATCCCGATTGGGTGAGATACAAATCAAGTCAGGTAAAAAATCTTCAAAAACATGGCTTGACGATCATCAAAAAAACATAAATGATTTTGATATAGCTAAAGGCAAATTTGATGACAGTGAGGAAGAAGAGAGGAACAAAGGAATAGCAAGAGGTCGTATGCAAGCAGAGCAAGACATGAGAGATTTAATAAAAAATTCATTAATGTTAGATTATCAACAAATGGACTATGATCCAAGGGACATCAAACTTATTTCACATCCAATTGATTTTGTTGTTTTTGACGGAGCAAATAAGGTTAGAATGAAAGAACAAGATTTTGTGAAAGAAGTTCTCTTATTATCTAAAAAAACAGATAATCCATATTTCCAAAAACTTCACAAGTCGGTTCATGATGTAATTGAGAATAAACAGTATGACTGGAAGACAGCCAAAGTTTTTGATAATAATATCGAATTTGAGTGAAAATAAAAATTAAGAGAATTCTGATCATTTTTAAATAACATAGAGCGATCAGATCGAACTATGTCAAATAGTTTTTTCAAGGTATCAAGCGAACGTGTAAAATTATTTGATGAAAAATTTACCAATCTTAAACCAGGAAAAACCACACAAGGAACTGACAGAACATGGGCAGTTGATATAAAATCTGAAACTGATACTAGTGATCTATATGTATATCAAATTAAACATGAAGATCTTTGGTATAATATTGAAAACACTAGATTCCTATCTCAAAAAGAAAAATTAGAATTCCAAAAGAAACGTCTTCTTGATGCACGCAAAGATATTGATGATTTAGAAGATTTTCTTTTAAACAATCCATCTTATGGTGATCAAACAACTAAGGAAATAACAGCCTCAATTAGAGCAGAAGGAGTTAGAGATCCTTTAATTATTTCAGAAGATGGAGTCGTTTGGAATGGTAATCGAAGACTTTCAGTTGTTAGATGGTTACTAAAACATGAATATGATTCAAAATACGAATATGTTCCTGTTGTACGTCTCCCTTCACTAGAATATAATGAGCTCAAAGATTTAGAGGGCAGATTACAGATAAAAAAACTCTACAAACAAGATTATGGAACTATTGAAATCAGATGTCGTGTTAGACAAGCACTAGACAGAGATAAATGGACAATCGAAAAAATTAAACATTCTTTTGGTGATCGATACAAAGAATCAGAATTAAAAATATTTGTAGAAGAAATTAACGTAATTGACGAGTATCTACAACGTGTTGGCCGAGAAAAAGATTACGAGTATATCTATACAAAAGGAGATAAGAAAAAAGGTGGTGCTGAAATTTTTAGAACAATCACAGCAGCCATACGCAGGGAAGAAAAGATCTTAAAAAATAATCAAAAGGAATTATCCAAAATAAAAACTCTTTATTTTCAACAGGTACATCAACCGAA
>PTKQ01000122.1 GCA_002937815.1 Alphaproteobacteria bacterium MarineAlpha6_Bin2
ATCCTCTAGAGGACATCATACCTCCTAATGCCCCACCCCCACCAAAGCCTAAACCTTCATTATCTGATCCTTGTAGCAAAACTAATATAACCAAGAAAACTGCGAGAATTAAAAGAATAATTATTAGTGTTGTCATAAAAAAGCTTATATTAAAGTTAATTACTTAATCAAGAAATATCATTAAGATTCAATGATTTTATTAAATTCTTCTATATCTATTGAAGCACTGCCCACTAGAACACCATCTACATTTTCTTGAGTTAGTATTTCATTGCAATTTGAAGATTTAACAGATCCTCCGTATAGTATTTTAAATTCTTTTGATTGAAGTATATTATTTTTTATAAAGGTATGTATTTCAGATATTTCATCAAGAGTTGGTGTGAAGCCAGTACCAATAGCCCATATTGGTTCATATGCAATTATCATATTGTTCTCGTTTGCTTGTTTTGGAATACTTTTTTGAACTTGATTTATTAATATCTCTTTAGTCTTATTTTGTTTCTTTTGTTCCAAATTCTCACCAATACATAGTATAGGAATAATTTGTTCTTCAAGACAATTAACTATTTTTATAGCAATCATTTCATTACTCTCACCAAATAAACTCCTCCGCTCAGAGTGACCAACTATGCAGAAATTACAGCCAATATCTTTCAACATTTTCGTGCTTGTCTCACCAGTAAACGCACCTTCAACATAAACTGAACAATCCTGAGATCCTATTAATAAATCTTTAGAATTAATTTGATTAATGAATGGAAATGGTGGGCAAATAACAACACACTTTGTTTGTTCTTCAACGCTATCAAACTTAATATTTTTTATATAGGTCTTAATAAAAGATAAGGAACCTTGTAATTTCCAATTTGCAACGATGATTTTATTAAAATTACCTATTTCAAGCATAATTTAATTTCCTTTATAGAATCTATTATTATAGAAGCAATAATTGAATTTCATATATATGAGAAGTCTTAGAAAATCTTGGATTGGAATTGTTCTAATTATTTTATTTACCATTAGTTTGTTCTTTTTTAAATCTGGTTCAAGATTTTCAAAAATCTTTGATTCAGATAATGTATTAGCTGAAGTGGGAAGTACGACAATTTCGACAACTAAATTTAATCGAACTTTACAAATGAATATTCAGAATTTTAATAGAATATTAGGCAAGGAACTAACAACAGAAGAAATAAAAAGCATGCAAATACATCAACTTGCTCTCGGAGCACTTGTGAATGATGCTGTTTTTGAGAATGAATTCAATAAGTTGGACTTTAAATTGGATGAAACAATAATTGCAAAAAAGACAAAGGAAGTCATTCCTCAATTGTATGACGATAATAATGAACTAGATGAAAATTATTTAAAACAATTTCTGTCACAACAAAGACTGAAAATTGAGGACATTGTACAAATAGTCCACTATGATGCACGTAATGAATATTTTAACTCTGCTTTTTTAAATATTGGTTTTCCTAGCTCTTTTTCAGATAGAATAGAAGCTTATAACAATCATAGCAGAGATATTGAGTATTTAGAAATCCCAATTAAATTGATTGATATTAGCAAAATATTAAAAGACAATGAAGACAAATTATATAATGTTCTGTCTGAATTTTATGAAAAAAATATATCTCAATATATGTCAGATGAAAAAAGAGATATTGAATACATTCTAATTGATAAAGATGATTTTAAAAGTAGTTTTATACCGACAGAAAATGAAGTTTTAGAATACTATAATAATAATTCTGATATATATTTTGAAAATGAAAAAAGAAGTTTTCTTCAATTTAATTTCAAAACTCGTAATAAAACTGAAGAATTTATAAAAAAGATAGAAAACATTGATACTTACGAAGAAATAGTATCTTATTCTAATAAGGAAAATATAAAATACAGTGTTTTTGATAATCTTGAGAAAGATGAAGTTTTTGAAGAAATCGCACAATTCTTATTTACACTTAACATCAATGAACAATCTCAGGTCATAAAAACCCCTTTAGGATACCAGGTTATTATACTAAAGAGTATCAATCCTGAAAGACAGCTATCTTTTATTGAAGTAAAAGATGATATTATAAACACAATTTCAGAT
>PTKQ01000123.1 GCA_002937815.1 Alphaproteobacteria bacterium MarineAlpha6_Bin2
AATCAATTCTAATCTTCAGTTCTGTTGTTTTTACATTAATATTACTGACTATCCATATTTCTTCAAAAAATATAGAAAGTACCTTTTCACATAATAGAAATTTGGATAAATTTTCACTAACTCAGAAATTGTATAATCTCAAGAAAATTGAGAAAGAAACTATCAAAATTGACGAAATACCAATTTCTAAAAGAAAATCTGATTTTATATTAAAAATGTTACCAATAGTTCAAGAAGTTAATAAAAAAATTTTATCAAAAAGGGAAAGGATTTTTTTAATAGAAAAAAGATTGAAAACTAATAGTTTGAGCGTTTTAGATGCAGATTCATTGAAAAGATTATTTAGAGAATATAATGTAAAAAACAATGATTTTAAAGAATTGAAAAGTAGAACTGATATAATTCCCATTTCCTTGACTATAGCTCAAGCAGCTATAGAAAGTGGATGGGGAACATCAAGGTTTGCTTTAAAAGGAAATGCATTTTTTGGACAAAAAATTGTAGGTTCAAATGGAAATGGTATTAAACCAATTGAAAATAAAAACCCACTTGTTAAAGTCAGATCATTTAATACTTTAAAAGATTCTGTCTATGCATATGCTAAAAATTTAAATACACATAATGCATATAAAAAATTTAGACAAGTTAGAAGGGAACAAAGGTCTTTAAGTCAAACTTTAGATGGGCACAATTTAGCAAAGACACTTAAAAATTATTCTGAATTGGGAAAGCCATATATAACAAAAGTTCAATCTATTATTAAAGGAAATAATTTAGGACGGTTTGATTATTTGGAGTATCAAAGCGCTCAACGTTAAGGTCTAAAAAATTGGATTCCAAACCATCTCCATTCATTATTATCATTTGTTGTACAATTTACTCGTGTTCTTCCTTTTGGAAATTCATTATTAAATCTAACTTCAAATCTTTTTTCACCTAATCTTGTCATTGTTGTTGTAAGTTTGTGAGATGGATAGCATGTAATCTTGCTTTTTATATCATTAATTAATGTAAAACCCAAGAGAGGAGGGTTAACATCTTTAATAACCAAGTCTCGAGGTGTAATTTCTTTGATAGCCAAAGGTTTTGAATTTGCAGCAAATTTAAAACGCTCAACACTACCATATTGTTCATTTAATGAAAATCTAGGCAGTTCAAATATATCTATTTCATTAAAAGCTATTCCTGATTGTTGTCCAAAAGCTGCCTTGAATTTCTTTTCTTTTATAAAATCTTTAATTTGAAGGTTATATTCTCCGTAAGGGTAAGAAAAAATATCTGGAACATAACCTAAATTCTCTTGAAATGCATTATTTGCGTTTTCTATTTCATCTTCCCAAACATCGATTGATTTATTAACTAAATGTGGATGACTAACAGTGTGATGTCCGATTGATACACCAGAATCTGATAATTCTTTAATTTCTTTCCAACTCATATAAGACTTTGATCTTGAACTAACATGTCCTGTTGAAATAAAAATGGTAAAAGGTAATCCTGATTCCTTTAACAAGGGCCAGGCTTTTTTATAAACACTTTTAAAAGCATCATCAATTGTTAAACCGATTGTTTTTTCAGGCAATGGTTTTTTATTTATTAGATGATCGACAATTTCAGTTATTGATAAAACATTGTAATTATTTTTTTTTATTTCATTAATATGGCTTTTAAACTGTCTTATTGTAATATTTGTGGATGGGAACGTTTTTTCACCAAATCTATGATATACAAAAAATGCTGCCGAATTTTCTTTTGCGAAAACAAATTTAGAAAAGAAAAGAAACAAGATAAAAAAACTTATTGAAAAATTAAAAAATTTTTTTTTCATTTTTACATTATTGGTTGCTCAAGCATATTATTTTTAATCAATTTATATTTTTTTGCATTAAATAATTGATAATGCCACCACTCTTTTTTATAAAAATTCCAACCAGCCGCAGACATAATCCCAAGCAGTACATGTCTGTTTTTTTGGACTTCTTTTATAATTGTAACATTTCCATGAAAAGATTCTTTAGTAAAATTATCAAAAGAGGTGCCCATATTTAGCTCTTTAAATTTTTTATTAGTTAGAGTTAAATCTATTGCT
>PTKQ01000124.1 GCA_002937815.1 Alphaproteobacteria bacterium MarineAlpha6_Bin2
TTATTCTGGGACATTCAAATTTGCTACTGACATAGATCAAATTGAACTGGCAACAAGGATTAGACTGGATGCTTATTCAAAAGTAAGAGTTATAGCAGAGACAAAAAAAGGAAATTATTTTATGGCTGCAAACTTTGTTAGGGGTTCAGGTGGATGTTCTGCTCCGCCATTGGGCGACGTGGATGAAATGCTCACAAATGCAGGTAAAATGAAAATAAAAGTAAAAAATATTGAAGAAAAAGATGGTATAGCAGAAGCAAAAATAATGATATCACATCCCCAATTTAATGGCCTACAAGCAAATCCGGAAACTACAGAGATGATACAGGCTTACTATGTAGAAAATATTGAAGTTACTTATAATGATAAAATAGTTATGGCATTAAAATCAGATATTTCTATAAGTCAGGATCCTACTTTTAGATTTAATTTTCCAATAGGCGATGGTGGCGATTTAAAAGTTACAGCTAAAGATACAGATGGTAAAATATTTTCACATTCCACAAAACTTGCTTTCAAAAATAATCAATTAATTGAATTAGCTTCTTACTAATCTAATAAAAAAGAAAGATGGATAAGAAGAAAGCCCTCATTGGTATAATAAGGGCTTTCTTAAAGGGAGATGGAGGGAAAAACTTTTTTTTAATTCATTAAAAAATAATTTAATTTTTCTTAACTTTACACCTAATAATATATGCCTACATTATAATTAATGAAATTTATAATTCATATGACATGTATCATTTAGGTGAATAATGAATATAGCACTAGTCAATCTTAATCTATTAGTTGTGTTTGATGCTGTTATGAGAGAAAAGAATGTTACAAGAGCATCAAAAAGAATTGGTATGACACAACCAGCTGTTAGCAATGCGTTAAATAGATTGAGACATCTTGCTAAAGATGATTTGTTTGTGCGTACATCTGAAGGCGTTGTTCCAACAGCGCGTGCAATTAGTCTAGGGCCCCCAATAAGGCAAGCAATTAGTTTAGTTGAAAATGCATTTGATCCTACTTCTTTTGAACCAAAAAAATCTTCTGATACTTTTAACATAGCAATATCTAATTATACAGCATCCATTATTTTTCCAAAACTAGCAGAAATTTTAGAACAAAAAGCTCCTAATATAAATATACGATCTAAACAATTAGGCGATGTTGATTTATTAAAAGAATTAGAAGCTGCTAATATAGATTTCATTATTGCAGGGCAACAACTAATCGAAGGAAAAAAATTTATGTCAGCCTCTTTGTATGAAGAAGATTTTGTTTGCGTTGTAGGCAAAAATCATCCATTAGGTAATAAAAATAAATTAACTATAAAAGAATTTGCTGGTGCAAAACATTTGATGGTTACTACAACAGGTAAAGCTTTAGGTTTTATAGATTATCTTTTAGACTTAAAAGGACTTAAAAGAAGAGTAGCAATGACTGTAAATCAATTTTTAGTTGCTCCTAGCATTATAAGAAAATCTAATATGATATTAACTTGTAGTAAAAGAGTTGCAGAACGTTTCAAACTAGAAAAAGTAAAAATTTTGCCTATACCACTTATCACTGAAACATTAAAATTAAAAATAATATGGCACAAAAGAGCTGATAGTAATCCAGGAAACAAATGGATACGTGAGCAAATTATTGATATATCTAAGAATATTTAAGAAAAACTGCTTTTGTTTAAAAAATATGATAACTGTTAGAACATATTTTGGGGAAAAAAGGTTTAACTTATTGTTTGTACTAAATTAATTATCAACAACTCATTTACATTTTTAACTAAAAAACATTTGACAAATAATAGTTATTAGAGTTATAAATGCCCTTTATTATTATTTTAACTTCATTTTGGAGATAAAATGGAAGAACTTAAATATGATTACACTCTTTTCGCAGGTGATGATGAGGGTGGTGGCGATGATTCAGGTGGTGGCGATGATTCAGGCGGTGATGATTCTAGCGATGATTCTAGCGATGATTCAGGCGGCAATGATTCTAGCGATGATTCAGGCGGAGGAAACTAAATAACTCTTCTTTTTTCTACCACTTGATTTTAAAAGTAAGTTTAAAACGGGCT
>PTKQ01000125.1 GCA_002937815.1 Alphaproteobacteria bacterium MarineAlpha6_Bin2
TTACATAAATTTTTTATATTCATTATTAAAATTTTTAATTTTATTTTACTTTGTTTTAATAAAATTCTTTCTTTTTTCAAACCTTTATTCCTAAAAATTTTAGAAAAGTTTAGAAAACAAAATATAAATAATTTTATTAGTAAAACAAATGCTTTAGATAATGAATTTATAAAAGAAGAAATTAAAAAAATAAATCCTGGAAAATTGTCAAAGGAATTTACTCAACCAAAATTTAGTTTTAATGAACCTGGCGATTTTGAATTGCCTAATCTTAATCTCTTAAATGAAAATATAAAGCAAGCGACCCATAAATCCAATTCTGATCTTTTAAGACAAAACGCCAAATTATTGGAAAATGTAATTAAGGAATTTAATATAGATGCTAAGGTTATTGGTATAAATCCTGGGCCAATAGTAACGCTTTATGAGCTGGAACCAGCTCCTGGAATTCAAACAAGGCGGATAATAAGTTTGACTGATGATATCGCAAGATCTATGAGTGCCCAATCTGCTAGAATATCAAATGTTTCTGGAAAAAATGCAGTTGGGGTTGAATTACCGAATCAAGAAAGAGAAACTATTTATTTAAGAGAAATTTTTGGTTCAAAAGATTTTGATTTAAATAATTCTAAATTACCTCTCGTTTTTGGAAAAGATATATCAGGAAAAACAGTGATACGAGATTTAGCAAAAATGCCACATTTACTTATAGCTGGAACAACAGGATCTGGAAAATCAGTAGGTTTAAATGCAATGATATTGTCCTTATTATATTCCTTGAGGCCAGACCAATGTAAATTTATTATGATTGATCCAAAAATGCTTGAATTATCGGTATATGATGAAATACCACATCTTATAACGCCCGTTGTCACAAACCCACGTAAAGCTATATATAGTCTAAAATGGTTAGTAAGAGAAATGGAAAACAGATACAAATTGATGACAAAATTAGGTGTAAGAAATATTCAATCCTTTAACGAAAAAATCAATGAAAAAAAGATAAATGGAGATGTTGTTATTGAAAAAATACAAACCGGCTTTGATAGTGAAACTGGACAACCAATATTTGAAGATAAAAAAATAAATTTAAAACCACTTCCTTTTATTGTTGTTATAATAGATGAAATAGCAGATTTAATGCTTGTATCTGGAAGAGATGTTGAAGCAAATTTTCAAAGATTATCACAAATGGCTAGGGCTGCTGGAATTCATCTAATTGTGGCAACACAAAGACCCTCTGTTGATGTTATAACAGGAACAATAAAGGCAAATTTTTCTTCAAGAATAAGTTACCAAGTAGCATCTAAAATTGACAGCCGAACAATTATCGGAGATCAAGGAGCTGAGTATCTATTAGGACAAGGAGATATGTTGTTTATGTCTGGAGCAGGCAACATATCACGAGTACACGGTCCTTTTGTAAAAGATGATGAGATTGGAAAAGTAGTAAAATTTCTCAAATCACAAGGAAAACCATCATATGTTGATGGAATAACTGAAGATACAGAAAATAAAATAAATAACAATTTAAATCAAGAAACAGATGAATATTATGAAGAAGCAATAAGACTAGTAATTTCAGAAAAAAGGGCTTCAACAAGTTTTATTCAACGACATTTTAAAATTGGTTATAACAGAGCAGCAAATATTATTGAAAAAATGGAACAAAATCAAATTATCAGTGAAGCAGACAAACTTGGAAGACGCGAAGTCTTAAAATAATATTCATTTTAACTTTTTATAAAATTGAAACTAATTAAACTTTACATATTTTTTTTATTAATTTCTTTTTCTACTTTACCTAACAACAATTTATTATCTTTAGACAATCCTGAAATAAAAGAAATTGAAAACTATTTAAATAAATTAAATAATATAACTTCAAATTTTATTCAAACTAATTCAAATGGATTAAAAGCTGAAGGAAAAATATTTTTATCCAAGCCTGGGAAATTAAGAATTGAGTACAAAAAAAAGGATACCCTTTTAATTGTTGCAGATGGCAAATGGTTACATTATTTTGACATTGAACTAAACGAAAAACAATCGATTAT
>PTKQ01000126.1 GCA_002937815.1 Alphaproteobacteria bacterium MarineAlpha6_Bin2
TTAGCAGATTGCTTATATTTTTTCTACCTAAGTAAAAATTTAGAGCAAAAAGTATTTATTCTTGATAAGAAAATATCCCTATTATCAAATAATCAAGAACCATTAGCTTTAAAGAATAAAATAAATAGTAATTCTGAAAACATTAATAAGTTAAATAATTTTTTAATTAATAACAAAAAACTAATACAAGATAACAAAAATTCATTAGACAGATCTCTGAAAACTATTGAAGGTAAATTTTTATCTCTTAATAGCGATATTAATTCACTCAATTCTAGTTCTACTATAAACGGGAACAACAATAGCCTAAGAGCCATAATTTATCTGTTTTGGACAAAAGAAAATATTTTAAATGGTAATCCGTGGTCAAGTAATGTTAATTTTATAACTCAATATATTAATAATAATACTAATAGTCCCGACGACATTATAAAGTCCTCCAAAATTTTAATAGAATTAAGCAATATAAAAATAATAAGTAAATTTGAGCTTAGAAATCAAATTGAATTTATAATAAAAAATAGGAGTAAAATAGACATTAAAACAAAAACTTCAGAATCATTTATAGATAAGATACTGAATATTTCTAAAAAGTTTATTAAAATTGAGAAAATAAATAATGACAAGATTAAAGGTACTAAAATAATTCTAAATGAAATTTCGAACCATTTTGATTATAGTCTACTTAAAGTATTAGAATATTCCAAAGAATTAGAAAAAAATTCCAATATAAATAACAATACAGAATATAAGTTATGGTTGAAAAATTTACAAAACCTCGCTCGTTTAGAACAATCTATTGATTTCATTATTACTTGGATTATAGAAGAAGGTATAAAAAATTGATTAAATTATTTTTTTTATTTCTTGCTCTTAGCATCACCGGATATATAGCAGCATTTCTTAGAAATAATCCGGGAGAAATAATTATAGAATGGTATGGCTGGTTAATAAAATCTTCTGTTTCAGTTATTATACTTATAACTTTAATATCCATAATATTTATATTTTATCTCATTAAAGCTATAGTAAATTTATTTAAAATTCCTAGCAGAATTAAAAATAAATTATTTGCCAATAAACAAAAAAAAGGAGTGAGTGCTCTGCATTCTGGTATATCAGCATTAATAATGAACGAAAAAGACTTAGCAGAATTACATTATAGAAAAACCAAAAGCATACTAAACGAAAATCCCTTAAAATTAGTATTAGAATTGGGGATTTCAAAATCAGAAAAAATTTCTAACTCTAAACAATCTGTTCTAGATAAAATGCTTTCCCATCCTGAAACCAGACTATTAGCATTAAAAAATTCTATTGATTATTCTTTAAAGAATAATGATGTAGAAAAATCTGCTAAGCTATCGGAATTAATTCCTAGGAACAAAGATACACCAAGATGGTTTTATGAAAAATTATTAATGGTAAAACTAAATCAAAATAATTGGCAAGAAGTTTTTACTATCCTTAAACTAATGTATAAATTTGGAAAGATAACGAATAAAGAAAGAATAGATCTGAGTGGAAAATTATATTACATCCAATCCCAATATAACAAATCTAAAAGAAATACGAACTTATCTCTAAAAAATATTACACTTTCCTTAAAACACATAGCTGACTTTCCTCCTGCCATTGCAGCTAAAGCAAATCTATTATATCAAAAGGATTCTATCAAGGGTCAAAAATATGCTGAGGAATTATGGAAAAAAGTTCCAAATCCAGATTTATTAAATTTTTTACTAAATATAAATAAAAACCATACTGCTTTAAAAATTCTAAATTATATAAGTGGTATATCTAAAAAAAATAAAAGTGATTTTTATATTAATGTTACCATAGCTCAATTGGCCATAGAAGCGCAGGCCTGGCCAAAAGCTAAAAGTTTTTTAGAAAAAATACCTAAAGAGAATTGGACAAAAAACATCTATATTATGATGGCTAAAATTGAAAAAATGGGACACGGAAATATAAAAATGTCAAATTTATGGTTAAAAGAATCAGAGAATGCAGAAAACGATTTATGCTGGGGATGTATGATGTGCTCTTAC
>PTKQ01000127.1 GCA_002937815.1 Alphaproteobacteria bacterium MarineAlpha6_Bin2
TATCTTCCAGCTAAATAATTTCCAGAATCAAGTGATAAAGAAATATTTTCAAAAAAAAATGATAATAAAAAAAATAATAAAAATCTAAATTTCATTTTTAAAAAAATAAAAAAAAAAAATTACATGTTAGGATACTTTGGTCCACCACCACCATGTGGTGGCACCCAATTAATATTTTGAGTAGGGTCTTTAATATCGCATGTTTTACAATGAACACAGTTTTGAGCATTGATTTGCAACTTTGGTTCTTTTGTATCCCCTATTTTAACTATTTCATAAACTCCAGCAGGACAATATCTTTGTTCTGGGCAATCAAAATGTTCTAAATTGTATTTAATAGGAATTTTTTTATCTTTAAGTTCTAAATGACAGGGCTGATTTTCTTCATGGTTAGTATTTGAAATATAAACTGAAGATAATTTATCAAATGTCAAAATGCCATCAGGCTTTGGATATTCAATAATCTTTGAATTTTTAGCTTTATTTAAAGATTGATGATCTTGATGATGTTTTAGTGTCCAAGGTGCCTTACCTCTAAAAATATAAGTATCTATCGCACTATAAATTAAACCTGGTATCAATCCCCATTTAAATGAAGGTCTTATATTCCTTACTTTATAAAGTTCATCCCATACCCAAGATTTTTTCAGCTCTTCTTCGTAAGTAAAAACTTCTTGATTCGAATTCTTATTATAAATATTTTTAAAAATTTCTTCTGCTGCTACCATTGCTGATTTCATTGCTGTGTGTGTCCCTTTAATTTTAGGAACATTCATAAACCCTGCTCCGCATCCTATTATTAATCCCCCAGGAAAAGTTAGTTTAGGAATTGATTGCAAACCGCCTTCGTTTAAAGCTCTTGCTCCATATGATATTCTTTTTCCACCATCAAATATTTTTTTAATTTTTGGATGTGTTTTAAACCTTTGAAATTCATCAAAAGGACTTAAATAGGGATTTTTATAATCCAAACCAACAACAAAACCAACTGATACTTGATTTTTTTCTAAAAAATAAAGAAACGATCCACCGTATGTATTGTTATCCAAGGGCCATCCAATCGAATGAATTATATTTCCGAGATTATGATTTTCTGGTTTAATTTCCCATAATTCTTTTAATCCAATACCATAAGTTTGTGGATCAGAATTTTCTCTAAGATTAAATTTTTTTATTAATTCTTTTGTAAGAGATCCATGACAACCTTCTGCAAAAATTGTTTGTTTTGCAAAAAGGTCGTATCCCATTTGGAAATTCTCAAGCTTTTTCCCATCTTTTCCAATTCCTAAGTCACCTGTTCTAATTCCAATAACATTATTATTTTCAGCAAAAAGAACTTTGGTTGCTGCAAAACCAGGAAATATATTTATACCCAATTCTTCAGCTTCTTTTGCTAACCATCTGCAAAAATTACCTAAACTAATTATATAATTCCCATCATTTCTCATTTGAGGTGGGGTAGGTAACTTATACGAACTATTTTTTGTGAATAATAAAAATTGATCTGTTTTTGCTTCTGTAATTAAAGGAGATTTTTTTTTTCTCCAAGTTGGTATTAATTCGTTTAATGATTGAGGATCCAGGACTGCTCCAGATAAAATGTGAGCCCCTACTTCTGATCCTTTCTCAACGATACATATATTCAACTCTTTATTATTTTGTTTTGCTAGTTGAGCTAGTTTTATTCCAGCTGAAAGACCTGAAGGTCCAGCGCCAATAATTAAAACGTCAAAATTCATTTTTTCTCTATTCATATACTTAAAATATAAGAAAATTTATTAACTTATCAAATTTCATTGTTTAATGATAAATAAACAATAATAATGTATGATACAAATAAAAAATAATTTTATCATTTCATAATTAAATTGCCTGATTTAAAAAAAAATTCATTAAATTTATTAGAGTGGTATAAATCTGTTGGTATTGATATCTGTATCCAGAATAGTCCAAGAGTAAGATTTAAAATTAATAGTGAAGATAAAAAAAATATTTTTTCAAATAAAATTAATAATTTAAAAGATCTAGAAAAAAAAATTTATAAATT
>PTKQ01000128.1 GCA_002937815.1 Alphaproteobacteria bacterium MarineAlpha6_Bin2
TCTTATATTTTCAGAAAAGTACCTTATCTATATTTATAAATAATAGTAATAAGTAAAAGTTAATTATGGAAAAAGAAAATTCAAATAAAACTATGCATGGAACAACTATACTGGCTGTGAGAAAAGGGAACACTGTTGTTGTTGCTGGTGACGGACAAGTCACTCTGGGAAATACGATCATGAAATCAAATGCTAAAAAGGTAAGAAGACTAGCAGGTAATAAGGTTATTGCTGGCTTTGCAGGAGCAACTGCTGATGCTTTTACCTTATTTGAACGCTTAGAGGGTAAATTAGAACAATATCCCGACCAACTATCTAGAGCATGTGTTGAATTAGCAAAAGATTGGAGAACAGATAAATATTTAAGAAGACTCGAGGCTATGATGGCTGTGGCGGACAAAAAAGTTTCTTTGATTATTTCAGGAACCGGTGATGTAGTGGAACCTGATGATAATATAATCGGAATCGGAAGTGGCGGTGCTTATGCATTGGCTGCAGCAAGATCACTAATTGATCAAGAAAAGTTATCAGCAGAAGATATTGCTAAAAAAGCTATGATAATTGCTGCCGAGATTTGTATTTATACAAATACAAAAATTACCATAGAAAAATTATAAAAAAAATGGACGATACACCCAAAAAAACAAATATAGAAAAAGAAATAGAAAAAACAAGTTATACACCAAGAGAAATCGTTCACGAATTAGATAGATATATAGTTGGCCAGAATGATGCAAAAAAAGCTGTAGCAATTGCTTTGCGTAATAGGTGGAGAAGACAAAGGGTGCCAGAAAATTTAAGAGAAGAAATTTTACCAAAAAATATTTTAATGATTGGACCAACAGGGGTTGGAAAAACAGAAATTTCCAGGAGATTAGCTAAGCTTGCTCAAGCGCCTTTTCTAAAAGTCGAGGCAACAAAATTTACCGAAGTAGGTTATGTAGGTAGAGATGTAGATCAAATAATAAGAGATTTAATGCAAATTGCTATTGGAATGACACAAGAAAGATTAAGAAAGAAAGTAAAACCACAAGCAGAATTTCATGCTGAAGAAAGAGTCTTGGATGCGCTTGTAGGAAAAAACGCAAGCCTTGAAACTAAATCTAAATTTAGAGCACAACTAAGAAGTGGAAAACTTGATAAAAAAATTATAGAACTAGATTTACTTGACACAGGTTCAGGAGCGATGCCAACTTTTGATGTACCTGGTATGCCTGGAAGCCAAGTTGGTATGATTAATTTAAATGAAATTTTAGGAAAAGGTGTGGGACAAAGAACAAAAAAAAGAAAAGTTGTTATCGAAAAAGCCTATAAGCCATTAATGGAGGAAGAATCAGATAAATTAATTGATCAAGAAAAAATCTTCTCTTCTGCAAAAGATGATGTCGAACAAAATGGAATTGTTTTTTTAGATGAAATGGACAAAATTTGTGCTAGATCTGAAAGGATTGGAGGAGATGTAAGTAGAGAAGGAGTACAAAGGGATCTTCTTCCTCTAATTGAAGGAACAATTGTTTCAACTAAATATGGTCCAATAAAAACAGATCATGTTTTATTTATTGCCTCTGGTGCATTTCACTCAGCAAAACCTTCTGACCTTTTGCCTGAACTTCAAGGACGATTGCCTATTAGAGTGGAATTGAAAGCTCTAACAAAAGGTGATTTTATTAAAATTTTAAATGAACCTGAAAATAGTTTAATTAAACAATATAAAGCTCTTTTAAAGACAGAAAAAATAGATTTAGACTTTGGTAAAGATTCAATTGAAGAAATTGCCAAAATAGCTACAGAAATTAATAATAATATTGAAAATATTGGTGCAAGAAGACTTCATACAGTAATGGAAAAATTAATAGAAAATATTAGTTTTACCGCCCCTGAAAGACAAGGTGAAAAAATAAAAATCAAAGCTAAACAAGTAAAAGAAGAAGTTGGTAAATTGGCAAAAGATACTGATTTAAGTAAATTTATTTTATAATAAATAAAAAATAGATTTAGAATTTCTTCAAAAAAATATATATTGCGC
>PTKQ01000129.1 GCA_002937815.1 Alphaproteobacteria bacterium MarineAlpha6_Bin2
GAGAACAATTGCATTAGTTGGCATGGGTCCTGGTGGAAAAGGATATTTTGCTTTAGATATTACAGATACAGAAAAACCAACTCATTTATTTAGTTTTGACAACGATCCTGTTACTAGAACAGCTAGATTTTGGAATGATGACGGAGATGAATATATTTATAGTTATAGTAACGAACCTCTTTCTTCAGTAGCCCCTGATTATGATTATTCAAATTTAGGTAATGCTTATTCTACTCCTCATATTTTAAGAATGGGAATAGATGGAGAAGATAAATGGGTAGCTGTTTTTGGTGGCGGGTATAACATTGGATCAATGGAATATGCCTCTAGTATTTTTGTAGTCGATTTAGAAGATGGCGGAATAAATAATGCTAAAAGGGGAGGAAAATTAATTAAAGATATTAATTTAGTTGATAAAAAACAAAAAGAAAGAGAACCAAGTTTAAATACCAATAATTCAAATGAAGTTTTACACATTGCAGATGGAAGTAATGATGAATTTGAGGTTACATTTAGATATGATAATACTTCGCAAGTTGAAGTTTATGTAGGAACTGTTGATGCCAATGAAGTGTTTAGCGGTTCAAGAACTACTGCTTATACCTGGAAAAATAAATATTATATCCAATTTAACGCTTCTTCAATACCAGCAAATGATGCTGCGGTTAAGATTAAAAGAAACCCTGCAATATTAGATGAAGAAATAAATAATTCTGTTCCTGCAAGATTAACTATGTTGACCGCAGATAACGTCGTAAAAGCAATTGACACTGCGACATATAAAGGAGCTATGATTTATGTAACTGACATTGAAGGTAATGTTTGGAAAGTAGATATGACAGGAAATACAGCTAGTTTCAAAAAAAATATTCTTTTTGACGCGGAAGGAGATACTTTAAATCAAAGATATACTTTTTACGACATGGCTGCTGCTGAATTTCAAGAAAAAATATGGCTTTATTTTGGAACAGGAAATATTCAAGATGTAGGCTTGGTAGATGATGATGTAAAAAAAATAAAAATACAAAACCGTATTTATGGGATTAAAGATAAAAATTTTCCAAGCTTTATTGAAATTGATGATACAACGGAAAAAAATTTATTAACAAGTCAAAATTATGAACAAGGCTCATTAACAATTAAAGAGTGTAGTGATGGCAGTCCCTGCCCACCTAGAGACGAGCAATTAGGTTGGTATACTAATATGAAAGATGATAGTGGAAATGAAACAAAAAATGAAAAAGTAACTGGAAAAGTTTTAGTTACAAATAAAAAAGTATATGTCACAAGATATCAACCCCAAATTAATAAACCATGTGAAGCAGGTAAAGCCTATCTTTCTTCCCATAAATATAATTGTGGCAGCGGAGTATCTGGTTTTGCTGGAACGCAAAGTGGTGTTTTAGAATTAGGAGTAGGAATAGCAACAGGTGCTACTCAATTCCAAGGCAATATTTACGTTGGTATAAGTGGTGAAGAAAAAAAAGCAACGTGCCAAGAGGGAGATCCGTTTTGTGTACAAGATAATATAGTAAGAATTACTTCGCCAGACGCTCAACAAGGTGGCACTACAATTGAGATAGATTCCTGGAGAGAATTGTTTTAATCTTTTTCTTTTTTTTATGGATATATTTTCTTTTATTATCTTAATTTTTATTGGTCTAATTTTAGGTAGTTTTTGTACTGTTTGTGTTTATCGATTACCACAAAATTTGAGTATAATTAAACCAAGATCATTTTGTATAAATTGCAAAAAAACAATTCAATGGTTTCATAATATTCCGTTATTTTCTTTTATTTTTTTAAAAGGAAAATGTGGATATTGTCAAAAAAAAATATCGTGGATTTACCCAACAATTGAAGTACTAGTCGTATTATCAATTATTATTCTTTATAATTATTTCAAAATAATTAATTTTGAATATATTTTTCTTAGTCTGTTTTTTTTAAGTTTAATTATTTTATTTTTTTGTGACTTTAAATTTTTTTTATTGCCCAATACAGTTGTTT
>PTKQ01000013.1 GCA_002937815.1 Alphaproteobacteria bacterium MarineAlpha6_Bin2
TTTAAAAAAATGGATAATGTAAAAAAATGGATAAAAAGAATAAGAGTTCAACAACGACAATTAAACAAACATTTTCATATGGAAAATCTAAAACTGTAACTGTTGAGATTATTAAAAAAAAGGATAGTTCCAATGAATATAATAAAATTAAAAATGATGAATCTAAAAAAGAATTTATTAAAGAGCCACACGAATCAAGAAAAAAATTAACTATAGGAAAAAATTTTGTTAATAATTTTAAAAAAAATAAAGCACGTTATAAAAAACAAGAAAATTTTTTAGAAAAATCAAATCAAATAACTCAAAAAGTTATAAAGGAAGTTAAAATTCCAGAAGTTATATCTGTTCAAGAATTATCAAAAAGAATGGCAGAAAAATCTTCAAATGTTATGAAAGCATTAATGAAAATGGGTGTTATGGTTACAATAAACCAAACCATTGATGCAGATACCGCTGAAATAATTGCTGGAGAATTTGGACATAAAGTTAAAAGAATCGAAGATTCTGACTTGCTGATAAATATAAAGAAGGAAAAAGATAGAAATGAGGATTTAAAATCTCGTTCTCCAATTGTAACAATTATGGGACATGTTAATCATGGAAAAACAACTTTGTTGGATGCCTTACGTTCAACAAACGTTGTTGCAAAAGAACAAGGGGGCATAACCCAACATATTGGGGCTTATAGAATCAAAACTAAATTAAATAAATTTATAACTTTTTTTGATACTCCAGGACATGAAGTATTTACTTCAATGCGTGCAAGAGGAACAAAAATTACAGATATTGTAATTTTAGTTGTTGCTGCTGATGATGGAGTAAAAGAACAAACAGTAGAAGCGATTAATCATGCAAAGGCTGCTAAGGTTCCTATTATTGTATGTATTAACAAAATTGATTCAAATAACGCTGATTCACAAAAAATTAAAAATCAATTAATGAAGCATGAAATTGTTGCAGAGGATATGGGTGGAGAGAACTTATTTGTAGAAATATCTGCAAAATTGAAAAAGAATTTAGATAAATTAGAAGAAACAATTCTTTTACAGGCAGAAATGCTAAATTTAAAAGCAAATCCAAAAAAGAAAGCTATTGGAACAATAGTTGAATCTAAAATAGTTCAAGGAAAGGGTTCTACTGCAACAGTTTTAATTCAAGAAGGAACTTTAAAAATTGGAGATATATTTGTTGCAGGACCAGCATATGGAAAAATTAGAGCTATTACAGATGATAAGGGATTAAAAATACTTGATGCAGGACCATCTATCCCAGTTGAAATAATTGGGTTAACTGGCACTCCAATAGCAGGAGACGACTTTGTTGTCGTTGATGATGAAGCAAAAGCTAAAGAAATTGCAGATTTTAGACTGCGTTCAGTTAAAATGAAACAAACCAAATCTCTCACTAAGGAAAATTTAGAAAAGATGCTTGATGACAAATCAAATCTAAATATTAAAGAATTAGGTTTAATTTTAAAATCAGATGTACATGGATCATTAGAAGCAATAGTTAATGGTGTAGAAAAATTTAAAAACGATGAAATAAAATTAAAAATTATACATAAAGGTATAGGAGCAATTAATGAATCAGATATTGCTTTAGGGACTGCGTCAGAAAATACAATAGTTGTTGGTTTTAATGTTAAACCAAATAATTTGGCAAAAGACTTGGCAAAAAGAGATAATATAGATATTAAATTTTTTACAGTTATTTATGAATTATTAGATTATATAAAAGATACTATGAGTGGTCTATTAGTGCCTGATAAAAAAGAAGTGGTAAATGGAAAAGCTAAAATTAAAGAAATTTTTAAGATGTCTAAAATAGGTAAAATTGCAGGATGTGAGGTTATAGAAGGTAAAATAAAAAAAAATGCTAATATTAGATTACTTAGGGACGATCAAATAATTTATGAGGGAAAATTGAATAGTTTAAAGAAAGTTAAAGAAGAAATAGCAGAAGTAAAAAAAGGAAATGATTGTGGTATAGTATTAGATAATTTTCAAGATATAAAACAAAACGATATTATAGAGTCTTACATCATAGAAGAACAAAAAAGATCTCTGTAATTATAAGGAATCAAATTCAATTGAAAAGAACATTAAAATCCCAAAGACAACTAAGGATAGGTGAACAGATAAAACAGTTGATTTCAGAAGTTATCACCCTTGGAGATTTTAGAAGTTCTGAATTACGTAGTGGTTTAATTACAGTTATAGAAGCTAGTATTAGTCCAGATTTAAAAAATGCTAGGGTTTTCGTAATATCGCAAAATAAAAAAAATATTGCAAAATATTTAAATAAAGAGAGATTTATTTTTCAGAATCAAATTGCAAAAAAATTAAAATTAAGGCACGTGCCAAAAATTACTTTCCAATTAGATAAAACTTTTGATTATGCCGATAAAATTGAGAAACTTTTAAAAGATCCAAAGGTTATTAAGGATTTATAAAATATTTTAATAAGATGATGAAATCTTTAGATGGCTGGTTAATTATAAATAAAGACATTGGAGTCACTTCAAGACATATTGTTAACATAATAAAAAAAACTTTAAATGTAAAAAAAGTGGGCCATGCGGGAACACTAGATCCAGCAGCAAGCGGGATCTTAGTTATTGCAGTAGGAAAAGCAACAAAATCTATTGAATATATAATGAATGGTAACAAAAAATATAAGTTTTCAGTTAAATGGGGAACAACAACAGATAGTCATGATATAGATGGAAAAGTTGTATCATTTTCGAAAAAAAAACCAAATATTTGTGAAATAAAAAATATTTTAAACGATTTTAAAGGTGAAATTTTACAAAAACCTCCAAGATTTTCAGCAATTAAAGTAAATGGAAAAAGAGCATATGATTTAGCGAGAGAAGGAAAAAAATTTTTATTGAAAAGTAGAAAAGTTTATTTAAAAACAATTAAATTGATTGATAATATTAATGATTATAATAAGAAAAATTTAAGTAATTTTGAGATTGAATGTGGAAAGGGATTTTACGTAAGAGCATTAGTTAGAGACATTTGTAAAAAGCTAAATGTTGATGGTCATGTAGTAAAACTAAAGAGAATAGAATCAAAGCCTTTTAAAATTGAAAACTCTGTAACTATTGATAATTTTTTATATTTATATAAAAAGAATGATTGGAAAAATTTATTTTTGCCTATATATTCTGTTTTAAATAAAATTAAATATGTTGAAAAATAATAAAGTAAAAAAAAAGATTATTGTTGAATATCAAAGACAATCTAAAGACACAGGGTCATCAGAAGTACAAGTTGCACTTTTAACGAATAGAATAAGTTATTTAACAGAACATTTTAAAAAAAATAAAAAAGATAATCATTCTAAAATTGGTATGGTAAAATTAATAAGTAGAAGAAAAAATTTGTTATCATATTTAAAAAAAGAAAATCTAAAGAAGTATGAAGAGATTATAAAAAAACTCAATTTGAGAAAATAAGCAAAACTGTGTTTAATATTTTAAAAAAAGAAATTAATTGGGGTGGAAAAAAATTAACACTCGAAACTGGTAGAATTGCAAGGCAGGCAAATGGAGCAGTTCTTGTTACATATGGGGAGACCTCTGTATTATGCACGGTTGTCCTTTCGAAAAAGCCTAAAGAAGATGTCGATTTTTTACCTTTAACTGTAAGTTATCAGGAAAAAACATTTGCAGCTGGAAAAATTCCAGGAGGCTTTTTTAAAAGAGAGGCTAGACCATCCGAAAAAGAGACATTAATTTCAAGATTAATTGATAGACCTATAAGACCATTATTTCCAGATAATTATTTTAATGAAATTCAAATAATTTGTACTTTATTAAATCTTGATAAATCAACAAGTCCTGATGTGGTGGCATTTATAGGAGCATCAGCTGCTTTAGCTCTTGCAGGGGCCCCTGTTGAATCAACTGTAGCAGCCGCTAAAGTAGGATATTCTAGCAAAAAATTTATTTTAAATCCTTCTAAAGAAGATCTAAAAGAATCTGATTTAGATTTAATAGTAGCTGGAACAAAGGATGGGGTATTGATGGTTGAATCGGAAGTTAAAGAGTTATCTGAAAAAGAAATGTTGGATGCTGTAATGTTTGCACATAAAGAATTTCAAAATGTTATAAAATTTATTGATACATTTGTTAAAGAAAGAAAAATCGTACCAATTGAATATAAAAATGAAAATACCGATAATCTTTTAAATGATTTATATAAAAAAATACAAACAAATTATCAATCAAAATTTAAAGAAGCATATAAAGAAAAAGATAAATCCCTTAGATCAGATAAATTAGAAGATATCAGAAATAATATTCTTGAAGAATTAATAACCGATGAAGATCAAGAAATTACTGAAAATTTTGTTTCTACTGCAACAAAAAAAGTAGAAAAAGAGTTAGTTAGATCTGATATTTTAACTTCAGGCAAAAGAATTGATGGAAGGGATACAAAAACAGTAAGGCCAATTAAAGCAGAAGTTGGAATTTTATCAAAAGTTCACGGAAGCGCTCTTTTTACAAGAGGCGAAACGCAAGCATTAGTTGTCACAACGTTAGGAACTACACAAGATGAACAAATAATTGATGATTTAGAAGGTGAATTTAAAGAAAGTTTTTTACTACACTATAACTTTCCTCCTTATTCTGTAGGCGAAGCCAGCATGCTTAGGCCTCCAGGTAGAAGGGAAATTGGACACGGAAAGTTAGCGTGGAGAGCTATAAAACCATTTCTACCAACTAAAGAAAAATTTCCTTACACTATACGAGTGGTCTCAGAAATAACAGAATCAAATGGATCTTCATCAATGGCCACAGTTTGTGGAACCTCATTGTCCTTGATGGATGCAGGAGTACCGCTTGCAAAACCTATTGCGGGTATTGCAATGGGGTTAATTAAAGAAAAAGATAAATATGCAATTTTGTCAGATATTTTGGGAGATGAGGACAATTTAGGAGATATGGATTTTAAAGTTGCTGGTACAAAGGATGGAATTACTGCTCTTCAAATGGATATTAAAATTACGAGTATTACAAAAGAGATAATGGAAAAAGCTTTAGGACAGGCTCTAGACGGGAGAATCAAAATACTGTCTGAAATGGATAAAGGTATTTCCTCATCTAGGGATGAATTAAATAAAAATGCACCGAAAATACATATTATTAAAATAAATCCTTCAAAAATTAAAGATGTTATAGGTTCAGGAGGGAAAGTAATTAAAGGAATCACCGAGGAAACTGGAGCAAGAATTGATATTGAAGATGATGGAACAATAAAAATCTCGTGTTCTGATCCAGAGGGAGGAAAATTGGCGTTAGAAAAAATAGAAGATATAACAGTAGAACCAGAAATAGGTGAAATTTATACAGGAAGGGTTGTAAAAACAATGGATTTTGGAGCCTTTGTAAATTTTAAGGGCACACAAGATGGTTTAGTTCATATTTCTGAATTGACTAATAGACGCGTTAACAGAACAACTGACATAGTAAAAGTAGGAGATAAAGTTAAAGTAAAGGTTGTAGGGTTTGATAACAGAGGTAAAATTAAATTAAGCATGAAAGAAGTAAAACAAACTAGAGAAAGAGATTTTAATAGAGCTTAAATAATGGTAGGTAAAAATAGTTTTAGTTATAAAGATTTGTTAGAATGTGCCAGAGGAAAATTATTTGGTGAGGGAAATGCCAAATTACCTATGCCGCCAATGTTAATGATGGATAGAATCTTAAAAATTACTAAAAACGGTGGGATTTATAATAAAGGCCAAATTGTTGCCGAATTAGATATAAAACCAAAATTATGGTTTTTTGAATGTCACTTTAAAAAAGATCCTGTAATGCCAGGCTGCTTAGGATTAGATGCTTTATGGCAATTAGTTGGTTTTTTTCTTGGATGGTTAGGAGCACCAGGCAAAGGAAGAGCGTTAGGTGTCGGCGAAGTTAAATTTTCTGGAGAAGTTTTAAAATTTGCAAAAAAAGTACGATATCAACTTGATATAAAAAGGGTAATTATAAAAAAATTAGCTTTAGCAGTAGCAGATGGCGTTATGTCTGTGGATGGAAAACAAATTTATATTGCTAAAGATCTAAAAGTAGGTCTTTTTCAATCAAAAAAATAAATAGGTTCTTAATTTGAAAAGAGTTGTAGTAACTGGAATTGGTATCGTTTCATGTATTGGCAACACTTTAGAAGAAGTTATTAATTCTTTATATAATGCCAAATCGGGAATTTCATTTAGCGATGAATATAAAAAGCTAGGTTTTAGAAGCCATGTTTTTGGGAAACCTAATATTAATTTAGAAGAAAAAATTGATCGAAAAGCATTGAGATTTATGGGAAATGGCGCTGCATATAATCATATTGCTATGGATGATGCCATTAGAGATGCAAAACTTTCTGAAAACGAAGTATCTAATATTGAAACTGGAATAATTATGGGCTCAGGAGGGCCATCTACAAAAAATATTGTTCAAGCAGCAGAGACTGTAAAAACAAAAGGTGCAAAAAAAGTAAGCCCATTTATGGTTCCAAGAGCCATGAGTAGCACTAATTCTGCTACACTGGCTACATATTTTAAAATAAAAGGAATTAATTATTCTATAAGCTCAGCGTGTTCAACGAGCGCACATTGTATTGGAAATGCTTATGAACTTATACAATTAGGTAAACAAAAAAAAATTTTTGCAGGAGGTGGAGAAGAGCTTGATTGGACCTTATCAGTTTTGTTTGATGCTATGGGTGCGCTTTCATCAAAATATAATTTAAATCCAGAAAAAGCATCACGCGCGTATGATAAAGATAGAGATGGTTTTATTATTTCAGGCGGTGCAGGAGTCTTAGTTTTAGAGGATTTGGAAACCGCATTAAAGCGTAGAGCAAAAATTTATGCAGAAATAATTGGTTATGGCGCTAATTCTGATGGATATGATATGGTTCAACCATCTGGTGAGGGAGCAGTAAGATGTATGAAACAAGCAATAAATAATTTAGATAATAAAATTGATTATATTAATACACACGGAACTAGTACCCAAATCGGGGATCTAAAAGAAATTGAAGCCATGAAAACATTATTTAAAGATGAAATGCCTCTCTTTAGTTCTACCAAATCACTTACAGGGCATTCATTAGGAGGAACAGGCGTTCAAGAGGCAATTTATTCTATATTGATGATGAATAATAATTTTATTTGCAAATCAGCCAATATTGATAATTTGGATTCCGAAGTTGAAAGATTACCAATTGTATTAGAAACAAAAAAAGATTTTAAATTTAATACAATACTAAGTAATAGTTTTGGTTTTGGGGGCACAAATGCCTCTTTAGTTTTTGAAAAATTTGATGAAAAAAAAACAAGTTCTTTAAATCAAGAATCTTCATTTAAAACTCAAAAAAATATTTTTGAAGGAAAAAAAGGATTGGTTTTTGGAGTGGCAAATGATCATTCGTGCGCATGGGGAATAACTGAAGGTTTATTGAATAATGGGGCAGAACTTTGTTTAACTTTTCAAAATGATACTTTAAAAACAAGAGTTGAAAATCTGTCTAAACCACGTGGGGTTGATAAAATAATAAAATGTGATGTTTCTAATGGCAAAGATTTAGAGAAATTATATATAAAGTTAAAAAAAGATTGGGGATCATTGGACTTCATCGTTCATTCCATTGCATATTCAGATAAAAAAGAATTAGCAGGAGATTATATTAATACTTCACAAAACAATTTTTTAAACACTCTAATGGTTTCTTGTTATTCATTTACAGAAATTGCTAAAAAGTTTTTACCTATGATAAATCCTGGCGGATCACTACTTACACTGACTTATTTTGGATCGCAAAAAGTTGTTCCAAATTATAATGCTATGGGGGTAGCTAAAGCTGCTCTTGAAGCAAGTGTAAAATATCTTGCTGTCGATTTGGGTGATAATAATATCAGAGTCAACGCTATTTCTTTAGGCCCTATGAGGACACTTTCTGGAGCCGCAATCAAAGATGCTAGATATATATATAATTGGTCTTTAAAAAATAGTCCTTTAAATAAAAGTATTTCTTTTAAAGATTTACAAGGGGCTAGTAATTATTTATTAAGTAATCAATCAAGCGGAGTAACTGGTGAAATACATTATGTTGATAATGGATATAATTTAATAGGAATGATAAAGCCACCTAAAATATCTTGAAAATAAGTATTTAAATAGATACTCTATATATATGAAAGATTTAGATAATCTAAATAAATTTTTAGATAAAGAAAAACATCCTTTTGAAAAAGGAGATGTAGAAGAAAAAATAGAAAAAATAAATAGTGATAATTTTACTGATTTTTTAAAAAAAAACCAACTTAAACCGACCCATCAAAGGTTTGTGCTAGCAGAACTACTTTTTGATGGAAAAAATAAACATTTTACGGCTGAAGATTTATATGAAAAAGTTAAATTAAAAAAAAATAAAATTTCATTAGC
>PTKQ01000014.1 GCA_002937815.1 Alphaproteobacteria bacterium MarineAlpha6_Bin2
AAACAATAAATGAAACTCTTTTTTAAGATTTTATTTTTTTTATTTTTTATTAAAACTGTCATGGCGCAAGATTTGGCAAATGTAGTTTATTTAGAGTTGGAGTATGGTAAAGTAGTAATAGAAATGAAACCAGAACATGCACCACAACATGTAAAGAGGATAAAACAATTAATAAAAGAAAAATTTTATGATGGATTAAAATTTCACCGAGTCATAGAAGATTTTATGGCTCAAACGGGTGATCCTTTGGGAAATGGAACAGGAGGATCAGGTGTTAATATACCAGCAGAATTTAATTCCTTACCCCATATAAAAGGGACTGTTTCTATGGCAAGGGCTCAAGATCCGGACAGTGCAGATAGCCAATTTTTTATTTGTTTTAAAGAATCTTCATTTTTAAACGGTCAGTATACTGTTTGGGGTCAAGTTATAGAAGGCATGGAGTTTGTTGATAAAATAAAAAGGGGAACTGGATCTAATGGTATGGTAGATAATCCTGATAAAATAGTTTCCATGAGATTGGCTCAAAACTCTAAATAATAAATCTAAGTTTTATGAAAGTTCAAGCAATTATTCTACCTTACTATGGTATAGGAGATTTTTTAACTCACTTGCCATTTGTTAATGCTTTAATAAAAAAATTTCCTAAAGATAGATTTATAATTTTTACAAAACCAAGAACAAAAGCAAAGAGTCTGTTAAAAAATGAGAAAAATGTAAAAATTTACTATATCAAAGATAGATATAATTTTTTTTCTAGTATAGTTGATTTTTTTTCTTTAAGAAGTTTGTTTTTAAAAGAAAATATTAAAAAAATATGGATATTTCATAGGAGCCCGCGTTTTGCAATTATTAGTTTTGTTTCAAAAGTCAGTGAAATATTAGGTTTCGGCTACGGAATTCAGAAACATTTTTTAAATTCTGGAAAATATCTAAACAAAAATTTAAAAAAAACTTTTCCTGTAGTTAAAAGTTATGAATTTTTAAAAGTAAATAATATCAATTTAACTCATTTAAATCCTTTTTTAAAAGTTTTACAGAAAGAGATTGATAATATTAAAAAAAAGTTTAAAACCTTACCAAAACCTTGGGTATTAATTGGTTTTAGTTCTACAGATCAAAGTAGAACATGGAGGAGTGATTACTATATTCAGTTAATTCAAGGACTTGATAAATTTAAAAAATATTCTTTTTTTTTAGTTGGAGCACCTTCAGAATACGAAGATGCAAATAAAATTATTAAATCAGTAAAATTAAAAAAAAGTAAAATAAAAATTTTTTGCAAGCCAATAGAAAAAACAATGGCATTAATGAACCAAGGCCAGTTTTATATTGGGAACGATGCCGGCAATGCTCATCTAGCACTTGCTTGTAGACTTAAATCCTATGTTATTCATGGAGGTTCTCCTCCTTATTCTCATACAGTTTATAAAGATCATTACCCAAAAAATTTTTTGAGTAACTTAAAACCAGTTCTTCCATCTGATGGAGTAATAAGAAATCCTAATTTACGAACTATTGATACAGTTCCTCAAGAAAAAGGAATGGATTTAATTACACCTAAAAATGTTTTGAAAAAAATTTTAAAAAACAATTAAAAATTTCTATCTACAATAAAATCGATAATGTTTAATAAAATTTTCTTCTCTTTTGAATGTTGAAATATTCCAAGGGCATCTTTTGCTATCGCACTATAATGTTTTGCGCGTTTCTGTATGTCATAAAGAATTTCTCTTTTTTTTAATATTGAACATGCTTTTTCAAAGTCTCCTGGATTGATTTGTCCATCTTGAACTGTTTTCTTCCAAAATTTTTTTTCAATGTAATCACTTCTTCTAAGAGCTAAAATAATTGGTAATGTAATTTTTCCTTCTTTAAAATCATCACCAACCTTTTTTCCAAGATCTTTCTCAATAGCTTTATAATCCAAAAGATCATCAATTAATTGAAATGCCATACCTAAATTCATTCCGAAACTATTCAGAGCGTTTTTGTATTGACTTGGTACTTTTGTTAAATATGAACATATTTTTGATGCAGTTGCAAAAAGTTGAGCAGTTTTTGATTTAATAATATCTAAATAATCATCTTCAGTTGTTGTAATATTTCTATTTGAAAGCATTTGAGACATTTCCCCTTCGATAATAATAGATGATGTTTCAGATAAAATTTGAAGCACTTCTATATTTTTAACTTCAGTCATAAGTTCAAATGATTTACTTAGTAAGAAATCTCCTACTAAAACACTGCTTTTATTTCCCCAAATATTATTTGCTGTTCTTAAGCCCCTTCTTTTTTTACTTTCATCAATTACATCATCATGCAACAAAGTGGCTGTATGAATAAACTCGATAGACGCAGCTAAATTTAAATGTTTTACCCCTTTATAATCGCATAATTGAGCACAAGCCAAACAAAGCATAGGGCGTATTCTTTTGCCACCAGCTTTTACTAAATGACCAGCAACTTTTGGGATATGATTTATTTTATTTTTGATTTTATCTTTAATTATAATATTGACATTTTTTAGGTCGCTATTGACCAATTGTTGCAAATCATCTAATTTTTTTTGATTGTTTAAATTGTTTTGTAAATCGTATTTGTATAATAAAACCACAATGTAATAACAATAATTTTTTTTTTCATTTTCTCAATATAAAAAAGTTTATATTATGTATTAATGTTGAATTTTCTTAATAAGAAAAAAATAGTACCTGTCGTTTTTCTATCTGGCATTATTGGAAATATAGGCGGCTTAAGAAAAGGAATAACCATATCATCAGTTGAGGGTTTACTTGAAAAGGCATTTAAAATAAAAAACTCAGCATCTATAGCTATAATAATAAACTCACCTGGGGGTTCACCAGTCCAATCTTCTCTTATTTATAAGCGTATTAAAAAACTTGCAAGGGCAAAAAAATCTAAGGTTATTTTTTTTGTTGAAGATGTTGCAGCATCAGGGGGTTATTATATAGCTTGCGCAGGAAATGAAATATATGCAGATGAAAATTCTATTGTAGGCTCCATAGGGGTTATATATGCAAGTTTTGGTTTTGATAAATTAATAAAAAAATACGGAATTGAACGAAGGATATTTACTACTGGTAAATATAAATCCATTTTAGATTCTTTTCAAAAACAAAAATTATCAGACATTAAAAAATTAAAAGATATCCAAATGGAAATTTTTAAAAATTTTAAGGAAATTGTATTAAAAAGTAGAGGTAAAAAAATTAATAAGCAAAATAAAAATATCTTTTCGGGAAGTTTCTGGGCTGGAAAAGAAGCTCTTAGACTTGGTTTAATAGATGGTATAGGTGATTTAAAAACAGTAATGGAAAAGAAATTTGGAGAAAAAATAAGATATATTATAATTAAACCTAAGGAATCTTTTCTTAAAGGCATTTTATCAAAGTCCTTTTATTCAAGAGACTTGTTAGATACAAAAAAAATAATTAATGATACGATAGCTTATATAGAAAGTAGAAACATTTGGGGCAGATATGGTTTCTAAAAAAAATGTTTTGTCTTTTCAGGATATAATTTTTAATCTTCAAAGTTTTTGGAGTAAAAATAATTGTACAATAGTTCAACCAATAGATCTTCAAGTTGGAGCAGGAACCTTTCACCCCTTAACAGCATTAGGGGTATTGGGGAAAAAATCTAGAAATATAGCTTATGTACAGCCAACAAGAAGACCTGCTGATGGCAGATACGGGAAAAATCCTAATAGGTTGCAGCATTATTATCAATTTCAGGTTCTACTTAAACCAACACCTAAGAATATACAAAGTATTTTTTTGAGAAGTTTAAAAGCTATAGAAATAGACCACAAAAAAAATAATATAGAATTCAAAGAAGATGATTGGGAAAGCCCAACTTTAGGTGCGTCTGGATTAGGTTGGGAGATTCGATGTAATGGCATGGAGATTAGCCAATATACATACCTTCAGCAAATTGGTGGAATTGATTGTGACCCAGTGTCAGTTGAAATAACGTATGGATTAGAGCGGTTGGCAATGTTTATCCAAAAAGTTAATAATGTTTTTGATATAATTTGGAATATTAATAAAAAAGAAAATAAAGTAATTAAATATAGGGATATATATTTAGAGTCTGAAAAGCAATTTTCAAAATATAACTTTGAGTATGCAAATACAGATTATTTATTCAAAAGTTTTGAATTTATGGAATCTGAGTGTAAAGATTTATTGAAGAACAATCTTCCTTTACCTGCTTTTGAAAATTGTATAAAGGCAAGTCATTATTTTAATATTTTGGATTCTAGAGGAGTTATTGGTGTTGCGCAAAGACAATCATATATTTTAAAAATAAGAACACTGGTTAAAAGTTGTTGTGAATCATGGATTAAACAAGAGTCTTAACTAAGTATGTCAGAATTATTTATTGAAGTATTGTCTGAAGAAATTCCTTATTGGCTACAAAAAAATATTGTAGAGCAATTTAAAACAAAATTACATGATGTAATTATTGAAAATCAATTATCTGGTTCAGAAACTTTTAATATAAATTTCCATTTTACTCCATTAAGATTAATTTTTTTTTGCGATAATCTTATAAATGAGCAAAAAAGTTCAACTGAAATAATAAAAGGACCCGCTGTAGACGCACCTGACACTGCAATTGAAGGATTTATAAAAAATATTGGTATTAGTAAGAAAGAACTAAAAAAAAAAGATTTTAAGAAAAAAACTTATTATTTTGCCAAGCATGAAAAAATTGGAAGAAAATCAGAGGATATAATTAAAGAGAATTTAGAAAAAATTATTAGATCTTTAAATTGGCAAAAATCAATGAGATGGTCACATAGTAGTTTTAGATGGGGTAGACCACTAAAAAATATTTTATTTTATTTTGATAGTAAAAATATACCTTTAAACTTTTTGGAAAATTATTCAGTTGATAATAATCCTTTTACTATTTCACATAAAAAAGTTGATAAAGAATTAAGGTTTAAAAACTTTAATCAATATAAAAAAAAACTTTTAAATTCTAAAGTCATCATCGAACATCAAAAAAGAGAAGAAAAAATTAAAAAAGAAATTAGTAGATTCTGCCAATCAAAAAAAATTCTTTTAAAGAATGAACATAATAATTTAATTTCTTTAAATGCAGGTTTAGTAGAATTTCCAAGTATTTTATTTGGAAAAATTCATAAAGATTTTATGTCATTGCCTCAAGAAATTTTAGAAGCTGTAATGATTAACGATCAAAATTTTATCCCTTTGTTTAATAAGAATAATAATTTAAGCTCATATTTTGTAATTGTATCTGATTATATTAAAAAAGAATTTTATAAAAAAATTACTGAGGATAATGAGAAAGTATTACAAGCAAGATTTGCAGATGCTTCCTTTTATTGGAAAAACGATTTGAAAATAAAATTTGAAGAAAGACTTAGTTTGCTTTCTGATATTCAATTTCATGAAAAACTTGGTTCTTTTGAAGATAAAGAAAAAAGAATAGAAAGCATTGCACAAGTTTTAGTAGAAACATTAAAAGTTAAATGTAACTCGACTGAATTATTATTGGCTGCAAAACTTTCTAAACTTGATTTAACCACTGGATTAGTTAGAGAATTTCCAGAACTTCAAGGAATTATAGGTGGATATATTGCAGAAAAACAAAAAATTAAAGATGCATCAAAAAATGTTTATTTAGCTTTAAAAGAACAATATCTTCCAAAAGGACCTTTAGATTTATGTCCTAAAAACGATTTAAGTTATATACTTTCACTTTCAGATAAGCTTGATACTTTACTTGGATTTTTTTTAATAGCAGAAATACCATCAGCTTCTAAAGACCCTTATGCATTAAGACGTGCTGCCTTAGGAATTTTAAGAATTATTATAGAAAATAATTTAAAAATTAAGCTAGAACCATTTTTAAAAGAGATAGTACACATTTATAATTTGCCAAATATAAGTAATTTTAAAGTTAAAGATTTAATTATTTTTTTAACTGAGAGATTTAAATTTTTATTAAAATCAATCACTAAAAAACAGGATGTTGTAAATTCCTTTTTCACACATAAAACTTATAATAGCAATTTTTTAATTCTTTATAAAAAATTTTTAGCATTAAATGAATTTATAAAAAAAGGAAAAGGAAAAAAAATTATCGAATTAAATAAAAGAGCCCTAAATATAGTAACAATTGAAGGAAAAAAAATGCATATAAAAAATTCTATAGATACAGCATTATTAAAAGAGAAACAAGAATTTATTCTTGTTGAAAAATTGAATCAAATTGAAAATATAATTAAATTTGAACAAGAGAACTTTCAAAACATTTTAAATGAAATTTCATCATTACATTTACCCTTAAATAATTTTTTTGATAATGTGATGGTCAACGTTAATGATTTAAAAATTAAAAGTAATCGACTTTCTATCCTAAAAAGAGTTTTGGATACTTTAAAAACTTATGCGGACTTTTCAAAAATACAGAAATAGTATTTATGGATATAAATAAAATAAAAAAAAGTGGAAAATTAGCTATAGCCAATGCTTTAGTTGAAATAGAACAAAATCCATTTCATAAAAAAACTTTATTATTACTTTCTCAAGCATATAAATCTGAAAATGGATATATTTTAGGAATAACAGGTCCACCAGGAGTTGGAAAATCTAGTTTAATAAAAAATTTAATTAATCATTATAGAAATAAACAAAAAACAGTTTCAGTAGTAGCTGTCGATCCTTCTTCTAAAAAAACAGGAGGAGCGTTATTGGGTGATAGAATTAGACTTGAATCCAATCCAGATGATAAAGGATTATTTATACGATCAATGGCTGCTAAAGATAAATTAGGAGGGCTAGCATCTATTACATTATCGTCAGTTTTTTTATTAAATGCTATTTTTGATTTTACAATAATTGAAACGGTAGGGGTAGGGCAATCTGAAACGGATATCGCTAATATTGCTGATACAGTTTTATTTTGTGTGCAACCAGGGTCAGGAGATTCCTTACAGTTTATGAAAGCTGGAATCGTTGAAATTCCAGATATAATTGCAATTACCAAATCAGATTTGGGTGAGGTTGCAACTAATACATTTAACGATATATCCAACTCTCTTGAATTTAGTGTTTTAGAAGATAAAAAAAAAGTTCCTATTATTAATATTTCTTCTAAGGAAAAGAAAAATATTGGAAATTTAATCAAATTGATTGATCAACATAAAACCGATAATAGTTCCAAAATAATTAAAGAAAAAAAGAAATTAAAAAAAAGCATTTTTTGGTTAGAAGAATCAGTAAAAGAGCAATTTGGCATTAATGGTATCAAAAAGTTAAAGGAAATAAGAATTACAAAAAATTCTCCCTTCATGCAATATTTAGACTTAATTAAATAATTAAATAGTTTCCTTTCTTTTTAAGTTTTTCTGCTTTTTCTATTTCAATTAATCCTAATGCCCAATTTTTATGAAAAGAATATATAGTACCAATCATTTCTGTATTAATTTTAATGTCTCCTTTTTCTTTAAAGGACCCTTTAGATGATTTAATTGCATATAGTTTTTTTTTAATTTGGCCTTTATATTTCATTCTACTTGTTACTTCCTGTCCAATAAAACAACCCTTTTTCCAACAAATTGTATTAATTTTATCAAAATTATTTTGAAGTAAATAAGCGTTATTATAAAGATTGTCTTTTTCTATATCCGGAATGCAGTTTATAATTCTTAATTTTTCATATTCGTCATAATTTTCATCTAGTTTTTTATCTTTTATTATTTTTTTAATTTTATTGTTATCATTTTCATTTAGGCATATTATTCTACAACCTAAAATTAATTTTCTAGGATCATTAAAAATTATTACTTTATTTTTTATTTCAAAAAAACCTTCTTTTTGTAAAAGATTGAAAACTTTATTAATAGATTTGCCATAAAATATGTAATATGAAAAAAAATTTTCTTTAGAAAATTTAATTTCTTGATTAATTTTATAAATATTTAATTTTTCTTCTAGAGTCTCTAAAGATTCTTTTGTAGTATCCAGATATATTTTTGACCCAACTTTAAATAAAAAAAAATCTTTTAATATTTTTCCTTGAGGAGATAATAAAGATGCATAAATTGCTCGATTATTTTTTATTTTATTTATATCATTAGTAATAATTCCTTGTAAAAATGCGACGATATCTTTGCCAACAAAAGAGATTAGTGATCTATTATTTAATTTACAATACAACATATAACAAAAATAATTATTAACTTATATATATGAAAGTACTTTTTATAACTTCTACTAGAATAGGTGATGCAGTTTTATCTACAAGCGTTTTAAATTATATAATAAAAAAATATCCATTGAGTTCTATTTTTTTAGCTTCCGGTGATGA
>PTKQ01000015.1 GCA_002937815.1 Alphaproteobacteria bacterium MarineAlpha6_Bin2
AATGATTTTAAAATTATTGTAGAATCTGCTTGAAGTATTATATATTTAATATTTGATTTTACTAAATAATTTATTGTTTTATATCCAATAGTTGGTAAATCAATTCTTTTATCCTGATGTATTTTATTAATTTTAATAAATAAATAGCTATTTTCATTCAATTTTTTATTCCTAAGTAGTCTTTTTATTAGATTATCTGTGCCTTTCTCATTCTCATGTAATATTAGTGATTTGTTATTAGTTATTACACTTTGACCTTTATCTGATTTAGTCCAATGAATTGTTTTTAAAACACATTTTCTAATTGTCTGAATATCTTTTTTTTTTAATTTATCTACCGAGCCATAAATACCCTTTTTTAAAAAAAAAACATTGGTTAAATTATGTAAACCGATAATATTAAAACCTTCATTCTCAAAAATAGATACAACTCTTCTTAAGACTGAATCATCTGTTTTATTAAAGAATAAAACACTAAAAATTTTATATAAAGACCATAAATCAGGTTTTAAACTTAATAAACTAGGTTTTTTTAAACCGCCAAGAAAAATAATATTTTTTATAGAGTTAGACTTTAAAATTTGAATAGCTTTTCTTCCATTACCCAATCTTAATGAATATAAATTATATTTTTTCTTAAAGTTAGCTGTTGTTATTCCTTGAATTGAAATAATAATAAATCTAATCTTTTTTTTGCCTAAGTAATTGGCTACATATTGAGGTAATTTTCCAGAAGCCGCAATAATTGCAATATCATTAAGCATTTCTTATTTTGGTTTACAAATTGCCCTTGACGAATTTTTTAATTTTATGAAATTAACTATTTCCATTACTACTTTATTTTTTTTATACATTTTACCTGCATCTTTTAGTCTTTCACTAATAGTTCCTTCTATAGAAAAAATTAATCTAAATACTGTTCTCAAATCTTGAATTTCGTTTCGGCTAAAACCTCTTCTTTTAAGTCCAACAATATTTAAACCAGATAAAAATGCTCTATCTCCCATAACTGATCCATACGGAATGACGTCATTTTCAACACCAGACATACCCCCTACCATTGCATGTTTACCTATTCTTACAAATTGATGTACTGCTGACAAACCTCCAAGTATAGCAAAATCATCAATACAAACATGACCTGCTAAAGTTGCATTGTTGGCCATAATAACATTATTTCCAATAAAACAATCGTGTGCAACATGCGAACCAATCATAAAAAGACAATTATTACCAATTTTTGTAATTAGACCTCCGCCTTTGGTACCAGGATTCATAGTAACATATTCTCGTATAATATTATTAGATCCAATAAGTAGTTTTGATTTTTCTCCCTTATATTTTAAATCTTGTGGAACAGTTCCTATAGAAGCGAATGGAAAAATTTTGGTATCGCTGCCAATTATTGTATAACCATCCAAATTGACATGTGAATAAATTTTTACATTGTTTCCAACCTGAACGTTTGGACCAAGCATACAATAAGGGCCAATTTTAACATTACTTCCTAATTTAGTTTCTTTGCTAATTATAGAAGATTTATGAATGTCAATACCCATAATGATAAAAAAATAACCATTAGAAAAAGAAATATCAATTAACTGTTTGTTTCAGAATGCTACTTAATTATCATTGCGGAAAATGTTGCGTTTGCAACTTTAAAATTATTAACTTTTGCTTCTCCTGAGAATTTCCATACCAATCTCCGATGTTGTTTTCTTTTTACGTTTAAATTAAGTTTACAATTGGGAAATACAGGTTTTCTAAATTTTGCACTTTCTATACTCATAAAATAAACAAATTTCTTATCATATTTTAAACTTAATGAATGCATAACTAACACAGAGGCCGTTTGAGCTAAAGCTTCAATAATAAATATTCCTGGCATTATTGGTCTTTTTGGAAAATGCCCTTTAAAGAAATATTCATTATTTTTTACATTTTTTACACCTATTGCGCTAACGAATGGAATAATGGAAGTTACTTTATCAATCATCAACATAGGTTTCCTATGAGGAATTAATTTTTTTATAGCATTTAAATTTAATTCTTTATTTTTCATTAAATCTTTTCTTTACAAGCTTTCTTATTATCACTGTTTGTTTATGCCAATCTCTTATTTCAACAGCTGGGATACCGCCAACAGTTTTATTATTATCTATATTTTTCATAATGCCTGATTTCGCAGCAATTTTAACATTATCACCTATAATTAAATGACCAGTAATTCCAACTTGGCCGCCAATAATGACATTATTACCTATTGTTGTACTACCAGCAATTCCAGTTTGTGCAACAATAATGCAATTTTTACCAATTTTAACATTGTGTGCAATTTGAACTAAATTATCTATTTTAGTACCTTCACTAATAATAGTATCTGGACCAGTCCCCCTATCAATAGTTGTATTTGCACCTATTTCTACATTATCACTAATTAAAACTCTTCCAAGTTGGGGAATTTTTAAATGCCCACTTCTATCCATGGCAAAACCAAATCCATCTTGTCCAATTCTAACACCATTATGAATTTTTACATTAGATCCTAAATTTGAATATCCAATTGTGCAATTTGGGCCTATGTAATTATTTTTACCAATAGTAACGCCGGAAAGAATTACTGTATTTGCGCCTATTTGGGTATTGTGACCAATTTGGACATTACCTGAAATAACTGTTCCTGGGCCTATCTGAACAGTTTTATCAAATTTTAAGGTAGATTCAATATGTGCCCTTGGATGCAATCCGCTAGTTATTTTTTTTGGTGGGTAAAAAGCATTAGCTATTATAGCGAACAAATGATATGGATCATCGGTTACAAGTGGTACCATTTTTTTTGGTGCAAATTTTAAAAAACCTTTACGAAAAAAACAAGCTCCTGCATTCGAAGATTTAAATTTATCAATATAATTATTATTATTTAAAAAACTGACATGATTTTTATCTGCTGTATCTAAAGAGGAAATATCAATAAATATTCTTTTCTTATCTATATTCTTTGGAAGTTTTAAGTCACAAAGTTTGGCAATTTGATCTAAAGTTAATTTTTCACTTGTCTGATAGAATTTTGAATCTGCCATAAGAAACTATGGAGCAACATTAACATCTATAGTACTAACTTCCTTGTTTAATTTTTCAATAACTTTAGATGTAATATCTATACTATCTTCTGACAAAATTACTGCTGTTTTTTTAATAACAACATCAATTTTTTCTGCTGTTTGTATTTCTTTAACAATTTTTTCAACTGCAGATTCAATTTTTACCATAGATTCTCTTTCAGCCTTGGCTAATGCTCTACGGTTTGTATCTCTTGTTTTATTAAATTCTATTACAGTTTTCTCAAAAGCATTTTTTCTATCAGAAAAAGCTTCGGGTGTTAATGTTGATTTCTGTCTTAAAAGTTCCTCTTCTTTTTTTTGTATTTCTTTAGCTTTCTTCTTCTCTACATCTGAATATTCTTTAGCAACTTTATCTAGTTGATCTTTCATACTTTTAGCAGCTTTGGACTCCTTTAATAAAGTAAGAACATCCAATATAGCAATATTAGATTGTGAATGTGAATTTGAAATATAAGTTATATTAAAGAGTAAAACGAAAAAGAATATAAATAGACATTTTTTTTTATTAATAAACTTCATTTTTAAAACCTCGTTCCAAAACTAAATTTAATAAATTGTGTTCTATCAAAATCCTCTTTAATCACTGCTTGTGTAAAATCTATACTAACAGGACCAAAAGGAGATTTCCATTGTATACCAAAACCAACAGAAACTCTAGGACTAGAATTATCTTTTATTTTACCACTACCATTTTCATCAATTTCTGTTACTGCGCCCGCAATAGTATAGAATCTTCCGTTTATACCCAATTGAGGTGCAATTCCTGGTATTGGAGTTCTTAAATCAAATTCTAGAGTATACATTAGATTACCACCTAAAGAATCTTCATTTGTAGAGGTCGTGTCTCTTGGACCAACTCCAGCTTGTTCAAAACCTGGAAAAGAATCTCCACCTAGAAAATATCTATCTTTTAGATTTATATCATCATCATTATATCCAAATATATATCCAGCTTTTAATTTTGATCCCCAAATATAATCATCAGTAATAGAGAAATACTTTGATAGTTTAATATCAGATTTAAAGAAACTAACATTTCCACCAATTCCTGCTAATTTATTTTCAATTCTCCATTGAGTACCAGAAGTTGGATTTAAATTATCATTAAATCCAAAATAAGTTAAAGTGTGACCAATAGCAGATGTTGTGTATTCACCTTTTTGATTAGCAATAAAATCTGATGCAGTAGATTTAATTCCTTCTACATCCTCTTGTATAAGAGTATAATTCCAACTATGTCGCGTTCTTTCTGCTATCATATACCCAACTCTTATCGCAGTACCAAGACTATCCGTATCATATGAACTTTCATCTGCATAAGTTGTTTTTATTTTAAATAGATCAAATCCTGCAGCAACATTCTTATTTCTCAAATATGGTTCTGTAAAACTAATATCAAATTGATCTTGACGCTCAGCTATTGTTATATTTGCTTTTATATTCTGTCCTTTTCCCCTAAAATTTTTTTCAGCTAATCCAACGTTTGCCATAGCACCGTTTGTACTTGAGAATCCACCACCAACATTAAATTGACCTGTTTGTTTTTCATTAACTTTGACATCTAAATTTATTCTATCTTTCAATCCAATGTCAGTTTTTTCAATTTCAACATTTTCAAAAAAACCTAAATTTTGTATTCTTTGTCTCGATCTCATCAATTTTTCGTTACTAAAAGAATCTCCTTCATTAAATCTAAATTCTCTTCTTATAACTTCGTCTTCTGTTCTACTATTGCCTGATATGTCAATTCGTCCAACATAAACTTTTTTAGATTCACCAATAATAAAAGTTATATTTATTTTCTTATCTTTAACATTTTTATTTAAATCTGGTTTAATCTTTAAAAATGCAAATCCTGCATTATCTACATGTTCTTTTAAGCCTTGAAGAACATCATCTAACTTTTGAATGTTATAAGTAGAATTTTTTAACGGACTAATAATTTCATCAAGGGTTTGTTTGTTCAGTGCCTCATTTTTGGTCTGAACTTTTACATCACCAAACTTATATTTTTCTCCTTCATCAACAGAAAATGTAATAAAAAAATTTTTTTTATCTCTTGTCATTTCAGCAACTGTTGATTTAACTTGAAAATCAGCATATCCTTCTTTTAAATAATATCTTCTTAACACGTCTTTATCATAATTAATTCTATCTGGGTCATAAACATCACCAGCAGATAAAATTCTATAAAATTTAGATTCCTTCGTTGACAAAATTCCTTTAAGTCTTTTATCACTAAAAACCTTATTTCCGATAAATTTCACTTGTTTAATTCTCGTTTTAGTTCCTTCAATAATTTTAATATTAATATCTACTCGATTTTGAGATAATTTTGATACAGTTGGTTTTAATATTGCCGAAAAATATCCTGTCTGTTTATAAAGTTCACGAATAGATATTATTGAATCTTGTAAATCCCTTTTCCTAAAAACATTCCTAGATTTTAATTGTATTTCAGGTGTTATCTGGCCATCTTTAATTGCTTTGTTTCCACTAAAAGTTACGTTATTAACAACTGGGTTTTCTTTAATTAACACTATTAATTTTCTTTGAATAATCCTAAATTTGATATCAGCAAACAAACCTAGTTTGTACATTTCTTTTAATTTTAAATTTAAAATTTCATAATTTACGCTATCACCCTTATTTATGCCTAAATATGAAAGAATTGTTTCTGAGTCGATACGTTGATTATTTTTAATTATAATATCATTTACAACAACTTTTTTTGTTTCAGCTTTAATAAGATTAATAGATGTACAAAAAGAACAAAAGATAACTAATAAAAAAATTTTTACTAACTTTTTCATATTTGTATTAACTTTAAATAATGTAAGTTTATTATTATATTACAAATTTTAAACTTATCCACATTCTATTCACATCAAGTGTTAAATAACGAAAGTATATCGTTATAGGTTAAAAAAATAGCAAAAGTTATTATTAAAACAAATCCAATTTTAAAAAACATTTTTTGAATATTTTCGTTTATTGGTTTGCCAATAATGCCTTCTATTATATAGAATAACAAATGTCCGCCATCTAGAACAGGTAGAGGGAATAAATTAATTAAACCAATAGTTATTGAAAGTATAATTATTAAATTTATAAATGATAAAAAACCCGCTTCTAACATTTTTCCCGAGAAATGTGCAATTTTAACCGGTCCCCCTAAATCATCTATAGAACCTTTACCTATAATTAATTGATTTAAAGCTTTTATTGTTAAGGAACATATATCATAAGTTGACTTTGATCCTAAATATAATGAATGAAAAATATTGTATTTTATTATTTTAGGTTCAAAAGAAGTAATACCAATTTTTCTAACATTTCTTTTTTGACCGTAAATCTCTTCAACGATTATTGTTGGAACAACTGTTTTTACAATTACATTGCTGTCACGAATTATTTTAAAATTAAAATCTGTCTTTTTATATAAATTAATAATTGTTCCAATTTCACGGAAACTATCAATTTTTTTATTGTCAATTTTTAAAATTTTATCTCCACTTTTAAGATCTGAATGATAAGCAGGACTGTTAATTTGTACTTCGTTAATTATTGGTGGTATATAAGAAATACCAATAAATGTATAAATTAGTGCAAAACCAATAATACCAAAAATAAAATTAGCTAAGGGTCCTGCTAAAACGATGATAAATCTTTGAAAAAGTTTCTTTTCACTAAAGGCATATTTTGTCAGACTTCTTGAAATTTTATTTAAAGAAAATTGATCTTCTCCAAACATTTTTACATATCCACCAAATGGTAAATAGCCAATTTTCCATCTAGTTCCTCTTTTATCAGTCCATCCGAATAGTTCTTTTCCAAAACCAATTGAGAAAGTTTCAACTTTAACTTTATTGATTATTGCAGCATAATAATGACCAAATTCATGAACGAAAACAATAACTGAAAGAACTATTATAAAAGCAGAAAAATAAAAAAAAGTATTACTTAAAAGTTCCATTATTTTTTAAAATATATTTTTCAGTTTGATCTCTAGCATCTATATCTGCACCATATACATCGTCTAAAGTATTGATCTTTTTCTTTTTAGAATTTTTTAAAATATATTCAACAATTTTTATTATATCCAAAAATTTTATTTTATTATTTAAAAAATATTTTACAGCAACTTCATTAGAAGCATTCATAATTAATGGGTATGATCCACCCTTACATAAAACATATTTTGCCATTTTTAGTGATACTTTAAGAAATTCATTAGGTTTTTCAAAAGAAAGCCCCTTTAATTTAATTAAATCAATTTTTTTTACATTATGATGATTGGTTCTTGTAGGCCAATTTAAAGCATAAGAGATAGGAATTCTCATATCATGATCGCTAAGTATTGCGGCTGTAGATCCGTCAATAAAATTGACCATACTATGAATAATTGATTCTGGGTGAATAACTACATTAATTTTATCTATATTTAAATTGAAAAGATAATAAGCTTCGATAATCTCAAATGCTTTATTCATCAATGTAGCCGAGTCAATGGTAATTTTTTTCCCCATTTTCCAATTAGGATGATTTAAAGCTTGTTTTAAATTAGCTTTTTTTAAATCATTTAAGTTATAGTTCCTAAATGGGCCACCTGAAGCTGTTAAAGTTATGGACTCGATAATACTTGGATCTTCATAATCATATAATTGAAAAATAGCATTATGTTCAGAATCTAAGGGTAATAATTTGCAATTATGTTTATTTACAGTATCTAAAAAGAATTTACCTGATGAAACAAGGCATTCTTTGTTTGCTAAACATAATTTAGAACAATTAGAAATTGAATTAATAGTTGGTTTTAGACCTGCTAATCCTACTATGGATGCAACAACTATATCAACTTTCTTATTAGTTAGCTCTAAAATCCCATCATCGCCAACAAAAATTTTTATTTTTTTTCCAAAAAGTTCTTCTTTCAAAGCCTTATATTTTTTTTTATTTTGTATTGCAACAGCTTTTGGTTTTACTAAATGAGATTGTTTTAATA
>PTKQ01000016.1 GCA_002937815.1 Alphaproteobacteria bacterium MarineAlpha6_Bin2
TCTTTTTCCTTTAATTGCAACAAATATAAAATTTTTCTTAATTTTTTTTGAATTAAATGATATTCCTTTAATTAAAGGATTAAATTCTTTTAAATTTAATTGATTTATTTCTTTAATGTCTTTTAAAAGATTAACGAGTAGCAAAATATTTTTCCTTAACTAGAAAAAAAAAAAGAAAAAAAAAATTAATTATTTTTTAGGCTAACATGCTTTTGTAGATTTTCTTTAAATTTTTCTTTTGGTATAATTCCTAATTTTGGGGCCATTTCACTAATAATTTTTTTTACAGTAGGGGCTGCTACCCAACCACCAGTAACATAATTATTCGTTTCTTTAATTGGCTTAGGTTCATCCACCATAATAAAAATTAAAAATTCAGGATTATAACTTGGGAAAAATCCTACAAAACTTGTTAAATTTTTATTCTTTTCATAACGATGATATTTATTTTTAATTGCAGTTCCTGTTTTACCAGCAACAAAATATCCAGGAACTTCGGCTTTGTTACCTGATCCTTCCTTATTACTTACAACTTCTCTTAAAAGTTTTTTGACCCTATGTGATGTTCTTTCACTAATTACTTTATCGTTATTGTTATTATAATTTAAATATTTTCCTTTAATCAGTGTAGCATATCTAAAGCTTCCTCCATTTATAATAGAACTAAAAGCATTAACAAATTGTAATGGCGAAATTGCAATTCCATGACCATAAGAAAATGTCATTAAGTTAGTCTTCCTCCAAATACTAGGAAATAAAGGTTTTCCCACTTCCGGTATTTCAATTTCTGCTTTATAAAATAATTTCATTTTTGTTGAATATTCTTTAATATTTTTTTCTCCTAAATCTTTTCCAATTTGTGCAAAACAAATATTTGAAGAATATAAAATACATTCAGAAACCTTTAGTGGTCTTTTTTGCGGTTTGTAATCATGGATTATATATTTACCCTCTTTTAAAGGTTTTGTTGCATTATAAATAGTATTTTCACTAACAATATTTTTATCTAAAGCCATTGCCACTGTAAGAGATTTAAAAATAGATCCTAATTCATAAACTCCTAAAGTTGGCTTATTAAACCCATTTTCTTTTGATATTTTATGAATTTCATTTGGATTAAATTGTGGCAATGATATCATTGCTAAAATTTCACTTTGTTTTATATTAAGGATAATCCCAGCGCCTCCGCTGGCATCATGTTTTTTAATAGTTCTACTTAAATGATCATCTAAGATTTTTTGAATTCTAATATCGATTGATAATTGTATTTGTCCATTATTATTTATGAAATTTTTATCTTTTAAAATTTTATCAAAATTTTTCTCAATTCCTATAATACCTTGATTATCAATGTTAACTCCACCTATAATATGCGATGCGAGCTTTTGATGAGGATAATGTCTACTATAGCGTTTTAGTCTAAAGATTCCTGGTTCTTCTAATCTTACAATAGCATTCCATTCTTTTGGAGAAATTAATCTTTTTAAATAAACAAAACTTCTATTAATATTATTTAATTTTTTATAAATTTTTTCTTCACTTTCATTATAAAGAACCATTGCTATCGACTTTGCTAAAATCTTTTTATTTTCATTTTTAATTAATTTTGGGTTAGCGCATAAATCATAGAAAGGAAGCGTTGTTGCTAATAATTCTCCATTTCTATCAACTATATCTGCTCTTTTATGGTTCATTATATTGTGTGTTTGATAAAATTTAATTCCTGATACTTTTGTATTATGTAAAATTGATACATGAGTTACTTTTAATAGAATTAAGAAAAAACCGAAAAATAAACAAATTAAAGAAAATCTAAGTCGACCTCTAGCTTTTATATTGGATCTTTTTGCCTCACCATTTAATTCAATATTTTTTATTTTCATTTTATTCTTTGATATATTTTGTAACTAATAAAAATCTGAAAGTTTCTTAATTTGGAAACTTTTTATATTATCTAAACCTAGCTTTTCTTTAGCAAGATTTACTATCCGGCTTGGCTTTGTTAAATTTGTATAATCTGCCTTTAAAATTTTTATGAGATCTTTTTCTTTTTCAATTTCATATTTCATTTTGACTAAGTCTTTATCAATATTTTTTAAATTATCTCTTACACCAGATACAAAAATTAAAGAAAAACAAAAGACAAATAGTAATATTAAAAGGGTTTGATTTTTTTTATTTGCTAGAATCATAATCTTTCCGCTGCTCTCAATTTAGCTGACCTAGAATAAAAATTTGACTTTATTTCGTTTATTTTTGGTCTTACCACTTTTTTAGTCAAAATTTTAAAACTAGGACTTAATTTTATATTTGGTGTTACTGGAGGCAAATATCTAGATTTATTATATAATTTACCTGATTGTTTATATAAAAAATTTTTTATTAATCTATCCTCTAAAGAATGAAAAGATATAACAACCAACCTGCCTCCTTTTGTTAATATATTTTTTGTTGCTATTAATCCTTTTTTTATTTCTTCTAATTCATTGTTAATATAAATACGTATTGCTTGAAATGTTTTAGTGGAGGGATGTATTCCCCTTTTTTTTAAACCTTTTACAGATTGAATAATATTTGCAAGTTCGATTGTAGTTTGAATTTTTTTATTTTTTTTATACTCAATGATAGCTTTTGCTATTTTTCTTGATTTTCTTTCTTCCCCAAAAGCAAATATAATATTAGCCAATTCTTCCACTTTTTCTTGAGCATTTAAAAAATCTTCAGCAGTAGTCCCTTTTTTTTCCATTCTCATATCAAGCGGTCCTTTTTTTTGGAAAGAAAAACCTCTTTTTGGGTCTTGTATTTGTCTTGTTGAAACTCCTAAATCAAAAAAAACACCGTTAACTTTCCTAATTTTTTGTTTATTTAAAATTTTTTCTAAATTACTAATCCTTCCTAAAATTAATTTAAATCTTTTTTTATATTTCTTTTCAAAAAATTTACCTCTTTCTAAAACATCTGGATCCCTGTCAATTGCAAAAACTTTACAAGTTTTGTTTTTTTCCAATATTGCTTTGCTATGGCCACCATCACCAAATGTGCCATCTATATATAAATGATTTTTATTTATGGAAAGAAAATTTATGGTTTCATTTACTAAAACAGATGTATGCAATAAAGAGTTTTTATTTTTTGTCATCCTTTTGTTTATTTTTAATAATTAAGGAAAGATTTTTACTTTTAATACTTTTTCTTGTTTTATGTAAATAATTTTTAAAAATTGCAGGATCCCATATTTGAAATGTTGACCCTCTTCCCACGAACGTCGCATATCTTGAAATACCCGCAAAACTTAACAAATCTTGGGGTAAGTTTATTCTGCCCTCACTATCAAAAGGTAGTTTATATGAATCTGACAATATTGCAGTTGATAAATCATTTTTATTTTGTGAAAAAAAATCTAAATCATCAATGGAATCTGCTATTTTTTGCATTCTTTCATAATCTAAAGCTTCTATAGTTTTAAATTTAAAAGATCTAAAAGCTATAATTCCATTAAAAAATTGTGTTTTTAAAGAGATTCTATAGTCCGCTGGTACTGAAACACGTCCTTTGTTGTCAATCTTATTAGTATATTGTGATAAAAAAAGTCTCATTTTTTCTTTAAAAATATAAAAAAAATCTTTGTATTTGGGATTATATGGTATATCATGGTATTGTGTGGGAAATCAAGTTAAATGTTTAATTTTTTTGAAAATAAAAATTTAGGTAGATTTATAATTCTTGTGGGAGTTCTAGGAGGGCTTTATCTTTTTCTTTTTCTTTCTGAAAATCTAAGTCCAAATAATTTTAAAAAATCAATAAATAAAGAATTTTTTTCCTTACTAAACAAAGATTTTGATAACTTTTTTGAGATTAAAAAAGTTAATTTATTAGGAAGGTCCAAAACTAACATTAATTCAATAGAGGATATTGTTCTTTCATCTCTAAACAATAATAAAAATATAATTGGAAATGATTTTAAAAAAATGAAAATTTTATTGGAAGAATTAAAATGGATTGAGAAAGCATCAATAAAAAAAAATTTTCCTGACAATGTTACTATTAAAATTAAAGAACATAAACTCTTTGCAATTCTTACAAATGAAAAAAAATTTTATTTAATTAGTGATAAAGGTAAAATAATTTACGAAATCTCAAATCCCAAAGCGTATGACTTGGTTCAATTAGAAGGTAATTTTGTCTTAAAAAATCTTGGTTCTGTTAAAGAATTTATTTATCAAAACCCAAAATTAAAACCGCAAATTACAAAAATTATTATTAAAGACAATGGAAGATGGGACTTGGTTACAAAAAATGGAGTTTTATTTAAATTACCTTTAAAAAATAAACAAAATGCTACAAATGAAATTAATAAATATGTTTCTCTAAAAAATGTTGAAATAGTAGATCTAAGATTTTTAAAGAAAAAAATATATGTGAAAATTAAACAAAACAAAAAATATGCATTAACTAAGGAAAAAGAATGAAATTAGGAGTATTAGATATTGGGTCTGATAAAATTTGCTGTTTAATTGCTGTAATTGAAAAAGATAATCAACCAAAAATTGAGGGCATTGGCTACCGTGATTCAAGAGGAATAAAATCAGGCATTATAACAGATATGGAATTAGCACAAACATCTATAACTTCTGCTATCCAGGCTGCTGAAAAAATGTCAGGGGTAACATTAGATGAATTTATTGTTAATTTTTCATCTAATACAATTCAATCAGATTTGGTGAATTTAACTGTATCATTAGATGGAAATGAGATAAGTAGCCAAGATTTAAAAAACGCTGATAAAAAAGCAGGAGAAATAAATTTAGGAAAGGACAGGATCTTAATACATAAAATTCTTACCTCTTACACCATAGATAATCAAAAAGGTATAACAAATCCAATAAGTATAAAAGGAGATCAACTTATTGCTGGTTATAATTTAATCACCGCTAGTAAAAATGCTGTTGATAATTTTGTTAAATGCTTATCAATTTGTCGTGTAAAAATTAGCAATATTGTTGCAACTCCTTATGCAGCAGGTCTTGGGTGTTTGACTAATGATGATTTTTTTATTGGAACAACTGTAATAGACATTGGGGCAGGAAATACTTCAATTGCTACTTTTGCTGATAATAAATTAATTTATACAAATGTTTTTGAACTTGGAGGAATAAATATATCATCTGATATTGCAAAGGGACTTTCTACACCAATATCCGAAGCAGAAAGATTAAAAATTTTGTACGGTAGTAATTTAAATCCGAATGAAGAAGAAAACTTAATAAACATTCCTCTAACAGGTGAAGAAGGCCATGCTATGTCGCATAAAGTCCCAAAAAAAGTCCTAAATAATATTATTACTTCACGAATTCAAGAAATTTTTGAAATAGTTAAATCAAAAATTAGCAAACCTATCTTAAATAAGAATTTTACAAATAATATAGTTTTGACAGGAAAGACTTCGCAATTACATGGTTGTTTGGATATTGCTTCAAATATTTTTGGAACAACGGTTCGATTTGGAAAACCATTAGGTGTTAAAAAACTTGCAGAAAATATTTCTGGACCAGGATTTTCAGTATCTATAGGATTACTAAAATTTAAAATGCTGGAGGAAAATTTAAATAAAATTAATACAAATTTATTATTAAAAAATTCTTTAATATGGAAAAAACTTGGGACATGGGTAAAAGAAAGTTTTTTTTAAAAACACATTGCTTTTTTGTTACGAATCACTACTATATACAATATGTAGTGGATTTTTTTAGTATTGTTACTTTATATAGTATATTGTCAACTAAAAAAATTGTAAAGAATTATGGTAAATAAATAAATGTCAATAAATCTAGGAGTTCCTGAAAAAACAAAAAAATTAAAACCTAGAGTCTTAGTTCTAGGTATTGGTGGTGGCGGTTGTAATGCATTAAATACGATGATTGCAAGTAAAATAAAAGGTGTAGAATTTGTCGCATGCAATACAGATGCACAATCTTTAGACCATTGTAATTCTACTCATAAAATTCAGTTAGGTGTTTCTCAAACTCAAGGTTTAGGAGCTGGATCGGACCCTGATATAGGAAAAGCTGCTGCTGAAGAATCTTATAATGAAATTTGTGAATATATAGATGGAGCACATATGGCATTTATAACTGCAGGAATGGGTGGAGGAACTGGTACAGGTGCAATTTCTGTTATAGCAAAAGCTTGTAAAGAAAAGGGGATTCTTACAGTAGCGGTTGTTACAAAACCTTTTACCTTTGAAGGAAGTCTGAGAATGCAAAATGCTGAAAAAGGTATAAATGAACTTAGAGAATTTGTTGATACTTTAATTGTCATTCCAAATCAAAATCTTTTTATAGTTAGTGATGATAAAACTTCATATGCAGAAGCTTTAAGTATGGCAGACCAGGTTTTATATGCAGGAGTTCGAGGTATCACTGATTTAATGATGTTGCCTGGATTAATAAATTTAGATTTTGCAGATGTAAAATCAGTTATGTCTGAGATGGGTAGAGCGGTTTTAGGTAATGGTGAAGCAGCTGGAGAAAAAAGAGCTATAGAAGCTGCAGAAGCGGCTATTTCAAATCCTTTACTAGATTACGTTTCAATAGGAGGAGCTAAATGGATTTTGATGAATATTTCTGGTGGTTCTGATATGACTTTAGTTGAAGTTCATGAAGCAGCAGAAAGAATTCGAGATGAAAGTCCTGATGCAAACATTATTTATGGTACATCAATTAATAAAGAATTAGACGGTCTAATGAGGGTGTCTATAGTAGCAACCGGTATAGAGCCTGTTGTTGATTTAAAAGAAAAAGATAAAAAAAATAATAAAATTTATGACAAACCAAATGTTTCTAAATTACTAGAGCAAACAGATCTTGAAGATTTTACAAATCCATCAGCCGTAGAGGTTGATAGAAACACTGAATTTAATCATTCTAATGATAGAATTTTAAACAAATTAACTGAACCTCAAGAAAAACCATCTAATAAAGTTTTAGAATTTGTTAAAAAATTTTCATTATTAAGGATATTTAAAGATAGAAAAAAAGAAGTTGAAGTTAAACAAAATAATAAATTCGAAACAACGGATATTTTAAATGTACATGAATTCGAAAAGAAATTATACCAAACAGAAGCTAAAAAAGAGACTAAGGAAATTAAAAATCATAAAACAGATATTGAGAATCAACCTAAAATAGAGTCCACAGAAGAGTCTAAAAAAGAAACAATTGCTCAAAATAAAACTGAGAACAATGTAATAAAAGAAAAAGAATTAAATAAAGATGAAAATAAAACGGTAGAAATCCAAGCTGAAATGCCAGGCCTTAGTAGTGATTCAGATTTACCTGAAGATTCTCAAAATATCGATAAAAAAAATGATAATGATAAGAATAATCAAGAAGATTTAGAAATTCCATCCTTTTTAAGGAATCAATCTAATTAAAATAGTTAAAGTAACATCCTGAAACAAACAGTTAATTGATCTTAATTTTTGAGCTTATATGTTTGGATTATGGATTCACTAATCAAACAAAAAACTATTAAAAAAGAAATATTAATTAAGGGAACTTCTCTTCACAGAGGAAAAGACACTAAATTAAAAATCTTACCAGCAAAAGAAAATACAGGTATTAAATTTATAAGAACTGATAAAAAAAGGAATAATATTATTCAAGCTAGATGGAATAATGTAACTGATACAAAAATGTGTACTGTAATATCTAATAGATCAGGAATTAAAGTATCAACTATTGAACATTTAATGGCTGCAATCGCTTCCTACCAAATTAATAATTTAACAATTGAAATTAATGAATCTGAAGTCCCTATTTTAGATGGAAGCTCAAAACAATTTTGTAATAAGATCGAAAAAGCCGGAGTTGTGAACCAAAGTAAAAATCAAAAATTTATAAAAATATTAAATAATATTAAATTAAAATCAAAACATACTTATGCTT